>JAZSES010000277.1:0-5239 GCA_045531805.1 Candidatus Limenecus sp.
GACCGCTTGGCCTCCGACTTTTCATTCTTATTCTACTATTTTTTACAAATTCATGATACAAGGGTGCGTCGTTTGATGCACCAAGAAAATTATCAAACTCACAGTTCTTTCTTCTCAAATCGAGTGTCAAAATACATTTTCCTCACACTCCGATAGCTTTGCCTATATACCTTTGGAATAATCTGCTCTTTATCTTTGTTCACCGGACTTGCGTTCGTCCAATAATTTTCCAAAATGAATATTCTTTATTTATTTTGTAGCTAGGATTATTTTGCTATTTGCTTACCAAATTGCTTGTACTCTTTATTTTTTAACGATTCATTTATGTATATATCAAGTTTAGTGGTATTCTCTTCAATTGCTGTTTTGGGTACATTGTGCCTATCAAATTTCTGAAAAACTTTAAAACCGAGTTGTCTCATCTTCTGTTCAAATTTTTCATCAAGTCTTTTTCTTATAGAAATTCGTACAAAACCATTATTCCCTTTTGGAAATAACGAATTTTGATATTTTGAACATAGTTTTTTCAAAGATTCGCGTTTTGCTTGGCTTATACCTTGCTCTACTAGGGGTATTCTATATGTTGACTTGAATGAGATTTGATTCATTTACATTTTACCTTTTTAAATTACGACTTGTTTACTTAAAACATTAAAAAAAAATTTTTGCTACTTACAAAAATAAAATTTTATGTTAGTATTAATACGTTATATATATGTAAGGCACTCTACTGGGGAACGCTTGAGTATCGTTCTGAGAAGGTAGTAGCACATCGCAAGGTCAAAGACCTTGATTATACAATTAAATGGGCGGTTGGCGCAGTTGGTAGCGCATCACATTGACATTGTGGGGGTCGCTGGTTCGAGTCCAGTATCGCCCACCATTTACAAGAGAGAGACTGGTTTCTAGTCTCTTTTTTTATTGCCAATAAAACCCATTATTATAGCATATTAATTTTATCCACAAGGATAAAAAATATTTGCTATAGTACAAAGCGAATATATACTTCACAAACAAAAAGGAGAAACTATGGACAAGAAATTGAAAGAAGTTTCACAACTTCTGTTCCCCGAAAAAAATGAAATCAAAAGTTCATCACAGAAATTTGATGAAATATTGAGAAAAAAGCTAAAAACATTGCGTTCTTACGAAAACTCCAAAACAGAAAAAGAAACCCAAATTGATGAAAACATTCAAGAACTTGCAAATTTTATTCTGAATCACGTTATTACCGCTGGAAAAGAACAAGCTGTATTGGATTTTCAAGTAGGGTTGAATTTGTTAAACGGTTATAAAAAAGATTCTTTCATAGATGCAAAAATACAACTTGAAGAAGATTCGGAGTTCGGAGAAAAGACATTTTTAGCGCTTTTAGATGTGCTAAAAAATTATCCTGTCGATGTTGTCAAAAAATTCATAAAACTAGGCGCAATCAATAACGAAATTTGGAATACAAAAAACAATAAGAAAATTAACACAGATATTGAAGTTGAAACGTTAGCAAAAAAACTTAATGAAAGAGGATATTAATATGAGTAAAAAAATATACGGATATGTGTCTAAAGATAATCTTGAATATCAATGGAAATCAGAACCAACTGCTTGTGAGGTTTGTAAATCAATGAACGGGAAAATATATAAATCTGCAAACGATATCCCTGACAGACCACATCCAAATTGCAAATGCTGGATAGATATTTTGGAAAAAGAACCTAAAGAACCTATTACAGACCCAATAGAGTTGTATAGAGAAAAATTAAAAGACAGAAAAAGAAATGAACTTGAGTTAGCAAAGTTGTTGGGCGATGTAAAATCTTTGGAACAAGAGATTGATGAATACATCAGACAAACTGAAGAACAGGAAAAAGAAATATCAAAACTTGAACAAGAGATTGATATTGAGTCACTCGAACCAAAAGATAAACAAAAAATATCAGACATTAAAGAACAGTTGGACTTTGCTGAGTACAAAGGACAAAAGGTTAAGACTGATATTCAAAATTTAAAAACTGAAATACAAAACGCCAAAGGAACAATAGAGGAAATTACTAAGTTTGAATTTGAAGTGAGAAATATAAGCCAGTATGTTGATAGTATGATTCAAAATATTAAAAAGTTAGGCAAAGAAATAAAGGGAAAACTTGAAAATTTCATAGTTTATAAGGTGGACAAAGACATAGCAATATCATATGCAAAATTGCATAATATATTATTTAATATGCCAGAATCTTATAATTTTTTCAAAATTGGTGTCGACAAACAATATAATAATAAATCTTATGTTGTCAAAAATGGCAAAATGTATGATAGTATTTATGATTTAAATAATAATGAGTTAATAAAAACTGTTAAAAATCGTATTGAATACGAAAACAGAAATAATATAAATAAAAAATCAGATGCTAAAGTATTAGTATTAAATTCCAACAGTTCAGTAGCAAAAGCAGTAGAAAAAAGTTATGAGCTTGACAATTTTATACAAAATAACATTAACAAATTAAAACAAGGTCAAATTATAAATCAATATAAAATAGAATTTAAAAATAATGATGCTGATTTATATTCAACTTTTCATGGTGCTATTATTAATAATGCTTATTTAGATAAAGAAGAAAATTTGAATTTAAGAGTCGAAGATTTTTATAATTTTGAACCTAGTCGTACAAGCGTAAAAGGTAGAGTTGGTGAAAAACTACAAAACCAAGGTGATTTAGAAACTTTTTATGTGATTGTTGTTTTGAAAATACCTAAAAATATTTGGCAAAAATGAAGCTTTATAAAAATAGCCTGTTATTTACTATCAGGCTATTTTTATTATAAAATGCCATTATGAGTAACTTTTTTTTTATTGCAATGAATATTTTTTTAGCATTTAATGCAATTCCTTTTTTTGTCTTTGTTTTAATCGGTGCTATGATTCTTTGGGTTCCGTATTTAGACGAATATCTTTCTTATATTATTTTATTAGCTTTTTTGATAAACCACTTTGTGAAAATAACAATATTTCCTACTATTTATACACTTTGTGCAAAAAAAGATTCAAAATGTTTAAATTTTTGGAATAAATTGATTAATAACAAAGATTATAAAAAAGAAACTCTTATTCTTGCCGGAACATTAGATTTAGTTGCATTGATTTTATGTTGTTTGGCTTTTGAATCTCTTGGTTTTTTGATTTTTATATTAATGGGCTGTGGCGTTTTAACAAGTTATATATGGTTTTTTATTTGGTATAAATCTTATAATACAAAACGACAAAAAATATTTTCAAATATATATAAAGGAATGGTTGGTATATTTGTTATTTTAATATTATTGTTGGTTGTGTTGGCATATTTTGATAGAGTTTCGTTTGATGATATTACAAAATACGCCAAAATGCACAAAAAAGTGAAAAACTATTATGATATAAATCATTTCCCAGAAAAACTACCTTCAAATGCTACTGATTATTATTTTCAATTTGAAGATTCATTTGATGGATATAATGATTATTATGTTAGATTTTCTGCTGATAAAACCTATATAGAAAATGAGAAAAATAAATTTAAAGGGAGATGTGATAAATCAATAAATAATGATTATTTTAATGATTTTCATTTTAGAACATTAGATTCGGAATTAATAAATTCTGGTGATTTGTGCATATTACACAAAAGTACAGACAACGAAAGATATACATCCGGCATTTCAATCTACAATGACACAAATACAATTTATTACTTTTTTGCGAATTATTAAATAAAAATTACTCAAAAAAACATTTGATGGGTACATTAAAATATTGAGATATTTCTATTAATTTTTTTAAGCTAATATACCTTTCAAACCTTTCCACATGTCCGATAAATTTGCTATTAACATTTAATACTTCAGAAAGTTTTTCCTGTGAAATATTAGCAGAAAGACGATATTTCTTTACATTCTTTCCAATCGTCTTATAAACTTGTTCAATTATACAGTTGTTTTCAGTATTACTTGACATATATTAAAATTTTACATAGTATGACTTATAAGCACCACTGCTATATAAGCACTATTGGAGAATGTTATGAAAAGATTTATTAGTTTAATTTGCTTGTTAACGTTTTTAGCAAACGCTTTGCCTGTATATTCGCTCACAGTAAAAGAAAATTTAGAACTTACGTTAACACCGGTAAATGTGACTTCAACAGAGTATATCAGTACTTATGATATCCCTGCAGTTATCAAAGATGATGTTTTTTATAAAGGAGTTAAAGTTTTTAAAAGTGGCGATAAGGCTATTTTAAAACTTTCTGATTATGAAGAAAATGGTGCGTGGGGAAAAGGAGGAAAAATACTTTTAACTGGTGGTTATGCCTATGATTCAAAAGGTAACAAAGTAAAAGTGTCTTTCATTAGGAACATTAAAGGTAAAGATAAAAGATGGGTAATTGGTGTTTGCTGTGCAGGTATTTTATTATGGCCATTATTGTTGTTTGGACTAGTAAAGGGCAAAGATGCAAAATTAACACCAATGCATGAAATAAATGCAATAACCAGTAATTCATTTGAATTTTAAAATAAAAAATACAATTCAATGGTAAATTTTGCTAATAATTTAAAATTAAAATTAGCTATATCGATTGTTACAGTAAATAAATGAGTAATTTGCATTTTGTTTTATTTAATTTTGAAATATTAGCACTTAATATAGGTGTGGATTTCTTTTTGTCGGCTTTATTTTTTATCTTAAATTCAAAAAGAGGACTTAGCTCAAGACACTTACTCCACCACCATTTACAAAAGAGGGTTATAGACACCCTCTTTTGACTTCTTTTTCCCAAAACTTGTTTTTGTGAAAAATGTCCTCACGAAAGCATACAAGACCCCTGAAAATGCCAATATTACTAAACAGTGAGAGTTTGAAGCCCCCCTGTGTTAGCCCCTCTTGAGGCTAAAAATTTTTAACAGTGACTGAATTCCTTGAATTTTGAGCAATTTTTCAAAATTTTAATCACTATTCTCTTTTAGAGATAGCCCTCTAGCCCCCAGTTATATTCTTAATAATATTTAATTAAAAGTTGATGTAACATTATACAAAATGATAAAAATATAAATATTTTGAAGTTAAAATAAATTGTCCGAGAAAAATTCGTGATAAGAAGAACTCTGTTCAAAAGTTGCCTGTGGCAAGTTTTGAATAGAGACTCTGCCGAAACAAAGGTGACTAAATGTCACGTTTGTTGAGAGGTCAAAGCAAAAACGAAGTTTTTGT
>JAZSES010000202.1:0-4015 GCA_045531805.1 Candidatus Limenecus sp.
CTACACCGATAGTTCTTTTGACATTATTGATACTTATCATTTTGGTAATTGTGGCAGGTATTATTTATTTTTGTTAGGAAAGAGGTGCTAAAATGAAGAAACATGATGAAGGTTTCTCATTTGTAATTTTGATATTAGCAATTGCGATTGTATCAGTTCTTGTGGTAACTGGATTAGCATTGGCTAATGGTAATTTTTCTATGAAATTTACGGAAGAACAACATGATAGAGCAGTATACAGTGCGGAATCAGCAGTGAATGAAATTCGTTCAGGTTTAGAAGAAGATGTAGCGCTTGTTGTGAAAGAGTGTTATACTTCTATTTTAGCATCTGCAGCAACCATACCTGAAAATCGGTTAGATACTGAATTTCAGTATTTGATTATCAGCGATTTAGATGTTAGATTTACAGGTAAACAAAATTTAGAGCCTGGAATGTCAGTAGTACCTACACCAGAGAACGGAGTATGGGCTAATGATGAAGATAATTATAATAGCCATATTGAAGGGTATTTAGTGAATACTGACGGTGTAACTATTGTAAAATATCCTGAATTTGAGGCTGATTATGATAATTATACTTTTACATTAAAAGGGTTATCAGTTCATTATGAAGACCCAAATGGAGTTTATAGTGGTACTGTGACAACTGATATAAAAATAGAAGCACCTTCAGGTTTTCAGAATATTATTAAGAAGGATTCTGATGAAGATACTTATGAGGAATATTCACTGATAGCAGAGAATTGTTTACATGTTGAATATGCTATTGTAGATGGCAATGTTTATGCTGGTGATAATGGTATCAATATTTGTAAAGATTCAGCAGCCAAACAATTTGGTAATGATTATAGTGTTGTTTTTAATTCGGATAAAGTGACAACAAGAGGTGATATTGTTGTAAATAAACAGGGTACTATGAAAGTAAATAAGAGTACGATTTATGCTAGAGATTTACGTACAGCAAATGCTGGTTCATTAAGTACACCGATGAATCCGTATACCGCTATTAACATTGATGGTAATACATATTTAAAAGGAGATGTATCTCTTAATTTATCATATGCCGACATTGTAATGGCAGGTAAATATTATGGTTACAATAATGTTGGTACAGCTGATGATAGTTCATTTGTAGTTAATGCATCAAATGTATCTGCAAATTTAGAAGGTTTGACTGAGATGTTGATAGGTGGTAATTCTTATTTGGAAATACCAACGAGTGCTGAAGCTTATGATGTTATGATGGGTGAATCATTAACAGGTAAGTTTACACAATCCATGTATTTAGTACCTTCTTGTTGTATTTCGATTGAACGTAATGGTGAAAGAGTTAATACCAGTAATCCTATTAAGTTATCAGATTTGCCGACATTGCAGGTAGATTTAACGCAGAATGCAATTTATGGTGGTATAGATTTAACACAATTTGTGTCATCCATGGAACCGAAACCATATTATACAGTATGTACTACATATGCACAGGGACAGTCATTGGATAACAATCGTGTTTATATTTATATCAAATTTGCATCAGAAGATAAGGCTAATGATTTTGCTCTTACATATTCGGCATTGAATCCTGATTATATTGATAATCGTGCAAGTTCGTTCAAATATGGTGCTATTACGTTGGGTAAAAATACTGTTATAACTACAAAGGGTAATGTGATAGAAAATGATGCTGTAGATGGTATTAAGATTCGTAAAGCTTCAAGTAAAACAGCTTTTGATACAGTATCAACCTGGCATGGTACGCAGAATAATCAAATTTATAATAGTTTGTGTAGTTCTTTAGGTGTTCAAAGAACTGATGTTACAAATGATTCTTTATTTGATTATATGATAGATACCAGTTTATTGACAGGTGGTAATATTACTGTAGAGACAGGAGACGTTATATGTGATACAGGAATTTATTTTGATGATAATATTGTTAGTAAGTATTCAGGCGATGTTTTTACGGTATTAGTTGCATCAGGTGATGTTACAATACAGAGAGATTTTATAGGTGTAATACTTACGGCTGGTAATATCACATGTAATTCAAATGTCAATGTTTATGGTTTGTTGATATCAGGTGCGGATATTGATTTGAAAGCAGGTAAATATTCTAACATGACATTAAATGAAGAGTGTCCATTTGAATATATTGTTGAGCTTTATGATAGTAGGAATGAAGTTCGTAAGTTTTTTAAACAATTAGAGCAAATGGATGATAATAACTCTGGTATTTATGATATGGATGTTAGAAATTATATTACCTATGAGAGGTGGAATACAAGATGATGAAACGTAAGAGTGAAAAAGGTTTTACATTGATTGAAATCATTGTAGCTATTACATTATTGTCAGTAATAGGTGTTAGTTTGATTATCTTGTTTACCCAGATGTTTGGCTCTTTTAGAGATAAGAATTTAGAGTCTGAGGTCTTAGTAGAGACCCAGACTTTGAATAATAGCTTGAAAGATTCTTTGAAGTCTTGTACATCATATGAGTTACAGGATAATGTATTGGAGATACAGTTGACGAAAGGTACTTCTGAGTATTGGTATTATTATATTGTTGACACTGAAGAAGATAAAGCCTATTTGTTAGGTTTTTCTTCGAAGCAAGATGACCCTTTGTCAATAGTATATGATGAAACTGATTTTATAGCAAGATATATTGAAAGTATTAGTATATATCCAACAGAATTTGATTCAACTGAAGCTCATACTAATCCATCGGATTATTTGATATCGAGTAAGATTTTTGCATCTGTTGGTGATATAACGCACACAATAGAAGATATTATTATGATTCGAAACGGACATTAACATTTTTACAGAGGTGATATTATGAAGGTAAGCACAAAGCGTATTCTTGCAGCTAGTATGGCTGTTATTACTGGTTTATCAGTGTTAGCAGGTTTAAATTTTAATAAGTTATCAGCTGTTGAACCTATGACTGACGAGACACCTATAGAGGAATCGTATAATTATAAGGTTCTTGAGCTTGTAGGTGATGTAAGTCAGGCAGAGTTTGGTTATTTAGTAGGTGGATTCGAGCCAATCACATTATCAAATTATGAGAATGATTTGGATGCTATTGGTGAAATTGTTGCGGCTACTAATGTGTTGGATGCCACAGGTTATCGTTTAACTAAGTATATCAATGTCAATGAGTTGACAGAAGAAAAGAAAACTGAGTTGGGTATTACAGATACCACTGTGTATTATACTCAGCCTGGTGTTTATAAGCGCGGTGAGAATGGTACAGTTAGATATACACCTACATATGCATCAGATACAGCTGTTGTTATTTTTAATGCAGAAACACAGAAATATATGCCATGTGTAGACCATGTAGATTTGGATTTGAACTGTGTTTGTGACATTTGTGATGAATTTTGTCATATAGATGTTGAACCTAAAGATGGAATTTGTGAAATATGTGTTGAACGTTATATTCCATTATGTGAGGTTCATAAAGATGAAAACACAGATTGTGTATGTGATGTGTGTTATTTTTGGTATGACCATATTGATGAAGATTTTAACTGTATTTGTGATATCTGTATGAAATCAATAAGTCATACTGATGAAGACTGGGATTGTATATGTGAGGTTTGTGGTAGCACAATGGCTCATATGGATGAAAATAATGATTGTGTTTGCGATAAGTGTTTATTTGAATTAGAGCATGACGATACTTTAGCTAATTGTTATTGCGATGTTTGTAATAAACCATTGTATCATGATGATATTGATGGCAATGGTAATTGCGATATTTGTGGCGATGAAATTATGCCATTATGTGCTGTTTGTGTCGATTCTAATAGAGACGGTGTTTGTGATGTTTGTCGAGAAGCTGTTGTTATAGATGAAGACATATCAGTATCAGATAATGATATACAAACAGTTTCAAAAAATAGTTTATTTGAGACTTTAAGTAGTGTATCAATCAATAGTTTAGGTTTAAATACTTTGTTTTTACAAGCTGATTTTGGTCAGTTGGTTAAGGTATTAGGAGAT
>JAZSES010000361.1:0-18909 GCA_045531805.1 Candidatus Limenecus sp.
TATATATATATATATATGTAGAAACAAATAGGAGTTATAAATGAATAATAACATAAATTTTTTAACCAATTATATTAAAATCAATTTCCCTTATAATGAAATTATAACTACATCTGACCATAATGTGTACGTTAGAATGGATAATATTATTAAATTTGATAATTTATCGGGATTATATGATATGAGTGATAGAGATTCTGATAATTTGCATAGAATTGTAGAAAATTTTAATAACTCACATCCATTTGAAATTGATTGGAAATGGGATGGTATGGGACATGTTGTTATATTCTATTTAAAATAAATAATTTTAATAACATTGAGAGAAAAAAATGAGTAAATTAAATTCATTATTAAAATTATTAAACGAAGAGAATAGTTCTTGGTGGGATAGTTTATCTAAAGAACAGCAATCAGATTATATTGCTAACCATCCAAATTCTAAATATGCAGTTAATGCTAAGAAAAAAGAAAATGATTCTAAAAAAAAATCAAAGAAAGTTGAAGAATTTATAAATGGTATTAGGTTTCCGGAAGATACAGGTTTAGATTCTCCGGATATAACTATATTTAATAATGATATAGCAGATAGAATATCTATAGTACCACAAATAGAATTTGATAAACCTATTAAAAATTGGGATGATTTAGAAACTGAGATTTTTTATTATGATGAGGATGGGGATGAAATTCATCCAGATATTGATTTAGATATTCCCGATGAAGTTAAAAAAGAATTTATAAAGAAATGGAACTCAAAATTTACTGATTCGAAAACATCTTCAGCTAAATCTAACAAATTAGATTCATATAAATCTAAGATAGATTCTAAATTAGACCGAATTATATCAAAGGGGCAAACTGAAAAAATAGGTCAGTTAGCTTATAATATATATCCTCAAATAGTTAAAGAATTAAAATCTGAAATTGAAAAAGAGTATGATATTAAAATCAAAGATGGGGAAATGGGTGAATATACTGATGAACCATTTAGTGGTTTAAGGGGTGATGATTTTGAATCACAATATGGGCGAATTGAAAATGCTGATGATTTAATAGCGGCAATTAAAAAAGAAGCTATTAGCATTTTAGGCATATCTAATAATACTAAGAAAAAAGATAATAAGGTAGATTATAGTGATTTGAAAAAAGCAGAGAAAAAAGCTAATGATATAAATACTTCTGATAAAGAATTAGAAGAATTAGCTAATCATGAAAGAGATTGGATTAGAATCGCAGTCGCAAATAATCCTAATGTACCTAAAAAAGCTTTATTGAAATTAGCTAAAGATAAAGATTCAGAAGTTAGAAGTACAGTCGCATCTAGTTGGAGAGCGGATAGTGATATATTAACTAAATTATCAAAGGATGAAAGCCCATCAGTATTACAAGCGGTAGCTGGAAATCCAAATACGCCAACAGATATTTTAAATAAATTAGCAAATGATAAAGATGAAATTGAAATTATAAGAAAAATAGCTAAAAGGAATTTATCTAAACAAAAAAAATCTAATATGAAAGAATCAAAACTAATTTCATTTAAACAATTTAGAAAATTAAATGAAAGTAAAGTAGTTAATGATAGAACTACTAAATTTGATGGTGAATTTATCTATGAAATGTTACGCAAAGCCGGTATATTTAATATAGGTAATGCTGAACATAATTTGAAAATTAATGGCTATAATAAAAACCAAAGTATGACTTGGAATCAAATTAATAGCTTATTAGAAAAATCAGGTGCTAGCTGGAAAGATATAATAAAAGTTAGTAACGTTAAAGATGATATGGTCCATTCGGGCAGATGGGAAGATTTTATAAATTATTAAAGGATAAGTAAATGTTTATAATTCAAAATAAATTTACAAAAGATTTCATAGATGAAAATGGTGATTGGACTATGATTCGCTCATTGGCTAAAAAATTCCAATCTAAAGAAGATATTATGAAATGGATTAAAAGTAGTGATTATAAAGGTTCAGTTTTACATTGTGAACCTGAGTTCTTAAAGATAGTTAAGGAAGAAACAAAAATGAAAAGTTTTAAAGAAATGATGAAAGAAGCAGTTTCTACTACATCTAAAAAAGAAATTGCAAATAAAGCGGATAGAGCATTTGCAGGTTATATAGATGATTTAAAAAATGCTTTACAAGATATTAAAAATAATGATTATGAATGGGCTAAATATAGAGTGGAGAGCGTAGCAGATGCTTTGAAAAAGTTAATCCCATCTTTGAAAGAATGGGGTACATTAAATAAAGCTGGTAAATTATCTGAATCATTTCCAGCCGCTCCATCTATAAGCGGTGCATTTGATGATAATGATAATTATGATAAATATGTTAAAGCTAATAATGATTGGAAAGCTAAATGCCAAGATAAATGTAATGAATTATCTAATAAAATTCAAAGAATGGCTGGCAGATTTAGCTTTGATATTTTAAATTCATCAAAAACTAGTTTATCCAATAAAGAAAAAGTAGACGCATTAAATGAATTTGAAAAGATTTATAATGATTTAGATAGATTAATGGATAAAACTAAAATTAAAAAGAATTAAAATAAATAATTTTAATAATATAAAGGTAAATTAAATGAAAAGTTTTAAACAATATTTAAGAGAAGCTACTTGGACTGATTATTATGATAAAATTGTAGATTTAGATTTAGATACTAAAACTATGTCTAGTAAATATAAAAATCGTAAAGATTTAGAATCTGCTGCAGCTAAAAAATATGGATGGAATGTTAAATCTGAACCATTCAAAACAGCATTTGATAAGTATTTTAATGAATCTGTAAAATTAACTGAAGCTAAAGCCACCCATCTTACCTCAATTGAAATGGAATCTACTAATAGTAGATTAGATTGGAATTTTACTAGTCAAGGTTTAACATTAGGCACAATGAGTGGTAGACCTGTATCATATTATGGTGATAATGAATATAGAAAATTTTATGATAATTCAGAGCAGCAAGATTGGACTAATTGGTTAAAAACATCTGGCCAAGGAATCATGAAAGATTTAGAAAAAGTTGCTGATGAGTTTGATAAAAAAATAGCTCAAGTATTAGCGAAACATGGGTTCAAAAAATAATAAATAGCACCGAAAGGTGCTATTTTTTTTATGAAAATTGATTTCATAAATTAAATCATATATTATCATTATATATAAGGAAGGTATATAATGATTTTAATAGATTTATCTAATACATTTTATAGAAGTTATTATGTTTTAGAAAATAAGTATAATGATGAAGTTAATAAATATGGTTCAGCTTCATTTAAGATAGATTATAATATTTTATTGGAATATATTCTTAAAGAACTTCAAATTAGAGAAGACCAATTTAAGCATGATTATGGTAAAATAGTATTATGCTGTGATTCGAGAAGTAATTGGCGTTACAAATATTTTCAAGAATATAAACAGAAACGGAAAGAAGATAAAGCCTCTGATAATAGAGATTGGGATTATATACAGGGCGAATATACTAAAGTTAAACAAGAATTAGCTAATAATACCAAATACGTAGTTTTAGAAGTTAATGATTTAGAAGCTGATGATTTAATAGCTTTGGCTTGTTTTACTAATAATTCAGATATTTTAATTGTTAGTGTAGATAAAGATTTAAATCAATTAGTTGATAATGATAGAATTAAACAATTTTCACCTATAGTTAATGATTATGTGACTAACACTCATCACCCATTAAATGAAGCTATTTTAACTGGTGATAGTAGTGACGGTGTGCCTAATATATTTAGTGACGATAATCATTATGTTAGAGAAAATAAAATTAGAGCTAAACCAGTAAGTGCCAAAATCAAAGAATATTTTAAGGATTATGAAACTATAACTGAAGATGTGATGATATCATTTATCAATGATTATAATTCTAATATTAAAAAACAAGAAGATATTTTAGATAAAGATAAAATATTACACAATTGGAATAGAAATCGTTTAATGATTGATTTAAAATCTATCCCTAAAGAATATTATAGCATATTTGGGAACGCAGTAAAAGAAGCCATTAGTTTATCATTAAATAATGAAGATAAACATAATGAATGGGTAAAATCTATTATAAATAATAAAGAGAATGATTCATCTGAAAATAATGATACTGATGATATAGATATAGGAGATTTATTTGACTAGAAAATTTTTATTTGAATATATTAGTGAAATTTTAAAGTCAAACACAAAGGGGGATACTATTAAAGAATTAGTATCATCTGATAAAAATTTTGCTGATTTTATTGATTTAACTTATAATAAAAATTATCAATGGGAATTTGATAATACATATATGCCCAAATTGCGTAATATGAGAATTAGGGGTGGCGACGTTACTGGATGGGTTGAAGTTTTAAGATTAATGAGAAATTCATTATTAAGAAATACTAATGAATCACCTAATTTTATGAGAAAATTGGGGAGAATCTTGGAATCTTGTAATCCCAAAGATTGTCAGATATTATTATGTATGTTAAAGAATAGAACAATTAGATATGTTAATACAAAAAAGATATATGAATTGTTTCCACAATTAAATGAAATTAAATCAGATGATGATGCAAACGAATAAAGAAGATATAACTAAGTTCGTAAAAAGATTATACGAACAAGGAGAGAGAATAATCGATATCTTATTGGAAGTCCAAAGAAGATATGGATTAGATATTCAAGAGTTACCTAAACTTTTGGATAAAAAAATGAAAGCAAAATTAACGCAACAAGAAGCAAAACTAGGCAACATAAAGGAATAAAAATATGCCAGACATGGAAGCATTAAGACGCATGAGCGCGCAACGTAAAGTGAATTTACAAAATAAAACTAATAAATCTAAAACTGCAGCTGATTATAAAGATGATAGATTTTGGATTTTAGATTATAATAAAGATACTAAAGTCGGGAAAGCTATTATTAGACCTATCGGCCCAGCAATGAATGAAAGTGATGAATTTATTAATGAATATACACATTTCATTCGAAAAAATAATAAAATTTTATCATTGAATTGTCCTTCCACTATAGGTCAGAAATGTCCTATTTGTGAATATTATTTTTCGAAAAGTAAAGAAGAACGTGACCCTAATTATACTCGTAATACTAAATATATTATGAATATTTTAGTAGTTAATGATTTTCAGCATCCGGAAAATAATGGTAAAGTATTTTTATATCGTTGCCCAGTTTCAATTATGAGTAAGATTGAAGAAGCTTTAAAGGAAGTTGATGAAATGGATCAACCTAAAGAAGCAATCAATGTTTTTGATATGTGGGAAGGCGCTAACATTAATCTTATCACAAAAGATAAAGGTGGTTGGTTGAATTATGATTCTTCATATATTTCCTCACCATCTCCAATCTTCGAAGATGTAAATAATACTACAGCATATGAAGAACTTTATAAAAAGTTATATCAGTTAAAAGAATTTAAGGTTGCACCAAATACAGATGAAGTAAGAGAAAAATTTGACGCATTTATGTCGAATGTAGATACTTCATCGAGAAATTTGGAAAATCATTTAAAATCTGAACAAACTGAAGTATTTAATATTAATGAAGAGATTGATGATGAAATTCCAACATTTGAAGAATCCGCCCCAGTAGGCACTACCAAACCAGAAGGTAAAGTAATGTCTTCAGATGATTTTTGGAATTCATTTGAATAATAATCAAAGGTTTTCGGTTATCCTTAAAACCGAAAATTGTTTTTGTAATTTTATTATTATATAATTTGCTAAAGGGAATGGTAGCAAATGTTAGATATTGAGACTATTATTTTACAGTATTTAATTCATAATAAGGAATATTTTGAAATTGTGATTCCTTATTTAGATGAAAAATTATTTGAGTCTATTCCTCATAAACATATTTGTAGAATTATTAAAAATTATTTTACTGATGAAGAAAATTCTATACCATATGATTTATTGGGTGTTAAAATATTAAATTTAGAAAAAATTAATATTGAAACTGTTAAAGCTATTCAAAGTTTATATGGTAAATTAACTAAACCTAGCAATACAGATATTCAAGGTATAATTAAAGAAACTGAAAAGTATTTTAAGCAGAGAAAAATTTGGAATGTTATTTCTAGCGGCATTGAAGAGTATGATAATTCTAAAGATTTCTCTTCTACATTTATAGCCGCAGCAGAAGAAGCTATAGGTTATTCATTTGATGATACTGTTGGTTATGATTATTTTAAAAATTTTGATAATAGATTTGAACTATATAAACAAAATGTAGTTAAAATCCCCATGTCTATTAGTATGATGAATGAAATGACTGATGGCGGAATAGAAAAGAAAACTATTAATGCAGCAATTTCATCTACTGGTGGTGGTAAATCAGTATGGTTATGTCAAGAAGCCGCATATCATTTAGAAAGTGGGCGAAATGTGTTATATATTACATTAGAAATGAGTGAAGTTCAAATTTCTAAAAGAATTGACGCTAACTTATTAAATTGTGCTCAAGATAAACTTAAAACAGTTTCAGCTGAGAAACAAAAATTATTTTATAGTCAATTAAAACAAAAAGCATTAGGTAAATTAATAGTTAAAGAATTTCCAGCAGATAGTATAACAAGCTTAGATATTAAACGAGTTATAGACCAAATTAGAAGAAAAAATAAAATTGATATTGATGTACTTATCGTAGATTATTTAGGTTTAATGGGGTCTTATAGATACTCAACTAAAATGAATAACTCTTACACTATCGGAAAACATGCAGCCGAAGAGTTAAGAAGTTTGGCCGTTCAATATAACATTCCCGTATGGACGGCCATACAATTTAATCGTGGAGCTGAAAATCCTGATGAAGCAAAAAAATTAGGATTAGGACAAGTTAGTGATTCCTATGGTATACCTATGGGATTAGATTTTCTATTCGCTATTATTCATACAGATGATTTAACCACTCAAAGTAAATCTATATTTAAGATATTAAAGAATAGATATGGGGAAAAGAAAAATTCAGCCGGAATATTTACAGTGCTTCAGAATTTTGCTTGCTCTAAATTTATGGATGACCCACAATGCATTGAAATACAATATAAAGATGATTCAAATACAGAAGCAGCAAAGCAAATGTCGAAAAAATTGAACACTGATGAAAAATCAAATAAAATAGAAAAGAGAACTGATAATATTTTAGCAAGTAATGTTAATGAATTATTTGATTAGTATTATTAGATAGGAGGAGTATTATGAAAGTTAAAGACCAGTATATCAAAATTCTTAAAAATATATTAACTTATAATAAGAATTTTAGTTACGATGGTAGTAGGTGTTTAAGATATTATGATAATACAGTATTAATCGAAGCTGAAGTTCCTGATTTCTTAGATTTACCTATTTATACAAATAATTTAGAAGAAATCTTAAAATTTTGGACACCTGAGACTGATATATATGAAGAAGCTGAAGGTAATATTAACTATTTAGTTTTAGTTAATGATAAAGGTAAAATTAAATATAGATTATCTAAATCTCAATTATTAGCTCCTGAAAAACCTATGCCTCCTATTATCAATTTAAAAATAGCAGAGACTTATTTTAAGTTTAATTTAGATTATAATAAATTTTCAAATCTAATTAAGATATCAAATATGCTAGAATGTGATACTGTAGAAGTATATTCTATAGATGAACGTAAGATAGGTTTAAAATCATTTCAGATTAATGATAAAAGAAATAAAAGTTATATCATTGAAATCGAATGTGACCATGAACATACTGATAAAAAATGTAGATTTTCATTAAATAGATTTAATATAATAATGGCATCGGATTATAATTTTGAATTAGGAAGGTTTGATAATAAAAAGCAAAATGAATTTATCAAAGTAAAAGCATTTAATGGTAATGTTGAAATGACATATGTTTTTCCTAATAATATATAGTGGAGGGTGTGAATGATTAGTTCAGTATGGGTAGAAAAATATAGACCAAAAGAAATTGAAGATTTGATTTTATCAGATAAAAATAAAAAAATTATTAAAGCTTGTATTGATAAGCAAATGATTCCTAATATGACTTTACATTCACCAACTGCAGGTGTAGGTAAGACATCTATAGCTAAACTATTAGGTTCTAAATTTTGCGATGAAGATGAAATCTTATTTATAAATGGTAGTTTGAATAGAAATATTGATACTGTCAGAAATGAGATGACAAATTTTGTATATAGTGCTACATTCTCTGGTAATAAAAAATTGATTATTATTGATGAAGCTGATGGTATTAATAAAATAGCTCAAGATTCATTGAGGGGATTTATTGAAGAGTGGTCTAATGAATGTTCTTTTATTTTGACATGCAATGATATAAGTAAGATTATACCTGCATTGATAAGTCGCTGCCCAAAAGTTAATTTAACTATATTACCCGAAGATAGAAAGCTTATAGCTGGGCAAATTTATAATCGATGTGAACATATTTTAAGAGATAATTTAATTGAATTTGAATCTGATGCATTGAAAGAAATAATTAAAAATTATTTCCCAGATATTAGGCAAATCATTAATATGTTACAAAGATTATCATTATCTGGTAAGATAACTTTAGATATGATTAAAAAGCAAGATTCTATTAAAACTTCAGATGTTTTAAGAGAATTAGAATACGCTATAATAGATAAAGATTGGGCTAAAATTAGAATATGGGCTCATGAGAATTATAATATGGATAATGTTTATAATATTATCTATGATTTATTGATTCCTAAAATAGATATATCTACGGTACCTGATTTTATTATAATAACGGGTGAATATAGTTATCGCTCTAGTTTAACGGGATATAGTGAAATCAACTTAGCTTCATATTTAACTGAAGTTACTAATAGGGTTAAATTAAATGTATAATATGTTAGATTATATACGTAGTATTGTAGATAAGTCTCCATTAGAATTAGATAGAGGTTATTCGCAATATGCATTAAATATATATTTTTCTAAATTTAAGAATTGTATATTTTTAATTAATGCTATTTCACATATGCAATTATCTGATAAGATTCATTATGATTATCTAATGAAAGTGATTCCTAGAGGATGGCAAAAAAAGTTAGATTTTCCAAAATTAACAGATAAGAAACAATCTGAAATAAATGTAATAATGAAACATTATAACATTAATGAAAAAGACGCTCAAGATTATCTATTTTTGATAGATAAAAACGAATTAAATATTTTAAAGGAATATTACGAAGATGTATGATTCGACTAAACTAATACCTGATATTAATACTGTATCCCATAATTATGCTTGCGGTAATAAAATTTATATTCATGATGAATTAACATTAGAGAACTGCTCTTATTTGATATCGGATATACATTCTATTATTGAATCACCAGGAATCGATTTAATAGAATTTATTATTAATTCACCTGGTGGTAGAGTAGATATGTTATTAAGTTTAATTAGTTGTATTAAATTAGCTAAAAGAAAAAATATATTAGTTAATACTTATGTTACAGGGGAGGCGGCCTCTTCAGCTAGTTTATTAGCTACTTTTGGTGATAAAAGATTTATGTTTGAACATACGCAACATTTTATTCATTTTGGGACATATTATGAACATATCACTAAAAGCTCGGAAATTAAAAAAGCTGCGAAAGAAGCTCAAAAATTTCATGATATGGCTAAAAAGATATATTTGGATAATACTAAGATAGATGCAAAAAGATTAGATGAGTTAATGGAAGATGAATATGGGTATTTAACCGCACAAGAATGTAAAAAACTAGGATTCTGTGACGTTATCATTTAATATATAGATAGGAGGATATAAGATGAATCATAAAGAATTAAGTATTTTATTTAATACATTGGATAGAGAAACTCGACATTATATTATGAAGCGAATTGAACATCCATATAAAAAATTTCCGGGACCTAAACAAAAGAACCTAGAAAAATAAGAGATGAGTATGAATAAAACTGATTTCATTTATTATAAATTATGTGAGAAATATGGCAGAGATGCTATATATATGAGAAAGAATATAATTGATTATATTAATATGAAATCAGAAAATAATATATGGGTTGAAGAACAATATTTAGGCTCGACATTAGGCCCCGTAGAGTTTTATAATATTAAAACGAAAGAAAAGATTGATTTAAGGAAGGAGGCTGAAAATGGAACCTTTAAGAACTGAAATGGTTTGTTTTAGATGTAAGATGAAATATAATGCTAAATCAAACATCACTACAAACGCTAAAGGTGAGCCATGTTGTGTTCAATGTGGAAATGAATTATTTGATATTATAAGGAATAATAATGTCTAAAATTATGTTAGTAGGTGACAGCCACTGGGGTATATCAGGCTGTAATCAACAAATGATTAAACAGAATATAAATGTCTGGAATTATATTTTAGACATGGCTAAAGAATATAGCTGTGAAGCTATAATTGAAACTGGTGATTTTTTAGATAAAAGAAAAGAAATAGATGCTAATTTATTAGATATTATTAAATATAATTTAATTGAAAAATTAGATAAATATCAAATTAAATTATATATGAATGTTGGTAATCATAATTTATATTATAGAGATTCTTCGGCTGTAAATAATATTAGTATTTTCCAATCTTTATCAAATAATATTAAAGTTATTGAATCACCTACTAAATTATATAATATAGATATTATACCTTGGATTAATAAAGAAAATATAGACACTATCAAAGATTATATTGTTAATTCTAATAGTAAATATTGTGTAGGACATTTCGAATTTAATGGTTTTAATTTTGATAAATCTAGAGTGGCAGAAGTTGAAGAAAAATTAACTAGAAGTACTTTTAATTTTTATAAAAAAGTATTTAGTGGGCATTATCATATAAGAAGTGAAAAAGATAATGTATTATATGTTGGCACGCCACATCAATTAACATGGATTGATGTTGATGTTGAAAAATATATTTATATATTAGATACTGATACAGATGATTTAATTGAATTAGTAATGCCATTTGAAATGTTCAAACAATTTGAAATTGATGAGAATAATTGGCAAGAATATTGTAATGATGATTTGAAAGATAAAAAAGTAAAGATATTATATGAAGATAATATTGATGCTAAATTTTTTAATAATATTCAAACTAAATTTACTCAAATAAATCCGGATATTCAATTTATAAAAAAATCATCTAAAAAGAAATTACAAGATAAAGTTACTTTAGATGAAAGTAAATCATTATTAGATTCAATAATAGATTATGTGGATAATATTAAACCCGAAAATCAAGATAAGATTAAATCATTAATTAAAAAGGTTTATAATGGGTAAAATTATTTTAACTTTTGATTTAGATAATACAATATTTGATGCGACTCCATTATATAGAGAAGCATGGGAAGAAAATTTAAGAACTACTTATCAACAAGATAATATAACATTTAATTATACATCAAGTGTTAATGATAATAATTTTAAATTACCTACCCATTGGGATTATAGAAAAGATTGGCCGGAAGAGCCATCTAATAAATTAGATAAATTATTAACATCACAAAGATTAACTCAAACTGAAATCATAGATACTAGATTAATACCCGCAATTAAAGGATTATTTAGTCACCCATTATTTGAAGTTTATTTTTTAACAGATAGAGCAATTGATTTATATGATGATACTATAAAGCAAATATGGAAATATTTTCCATATATGACTATGGATAGAATAGTTAATAGTTACGTTAAAAAGTTTGCAGTTATAAATGAAATATCAAAAAGAAAGGATGTTAGTAATATAATTCACTTTGATGATAGACCGCTTACATTTATTGAATGCGTAAATAATAAATTACCATGCGTTTTAATTTCTAATGAAAACACTCCATATAATCATGATTTAAGTAATTGGATTGATTGTCATAATATAAAATTTACATATAAGACTTTATATGATGCACTTAAACATTTAAATGATATAATTACTAATACAAGTACTTTATGGAGTATAGACACATCATTATTTGAATATGACTAAACTTGAAATATTTTTAATTTAATATATAATCATTAAATATAAAGGAGGAAGCTTAAATGAACCCAAGTACATTACCAGCTAACGACCAGCAATTAATTTCATTGATTGAAAGAATTGAAAATATTGAAACTGATGAAGCTAATTTGAGAGCTGATAAAAAAGAAATTTTCAAAGAAGCTAAGTCAGCAGGATACGATACAAAAATGGTTCGTTGGGTAATTAAAATGCGCAAGATGGATAAAGATGAACAATATGAATTATCTGAATTGCAAAAAATTTACAGTAAAGCAGCAGGATTATAAAAATGAGTACATTTGAAACGTGGGCAGTATATTCACTATTACAAGCCCTTACAATCTTTTTATTGTTTAAGGATAATAAAAAATTACAAGGTAACGAATTACAGATGGTTACATTCGCAGTAGTATTTCCTATTGTAGTGCCATTGATGTATTTATATTTATGGATTAAAAATAAATTTTTTCCTAAAACTAATTCAACAAAGAAGAAATAATGTCTAGAATAGTCTTTCATAAAATAGAATTTCAAAATTTTATGAGTTATGGTAACTACATTAGCTCAATAGAATTAGATAAGAATAAATTAACTCTTATTCAAGGTGAGAATGGTGTGGGTAAAACTACAGCATTGTTAGCTTTATCATATAATCTATTTGGGAAGACTTTTAATAAAGCAGTTAAATCATCTTTAATTAATAAGAAAAATAAGAAAGGCTTATTAACTAGAAGTTGGTTTAGTATAGGTGAAAATAATTATTTTATAGAAAGAGGAGAGAAACCATCAATTTTCAGAGTGGAGATGAATGGGCAAGAAATTGAAATTGATGGTGACTCTCGTGAATTTCAAAAGAAATTAGAAAATGAAATTCTTCAATTTGATTTAAAAACGTTTACTAGACTTATTTGTCTAGGTTATAATTATATAAGATTTTTTGAATTATCGACTCCGGAAAGAAGAGAATTTATTGAAAGTGTTTTAGATTTAGGCTCGTTGACTGATATGTCTAAACAAATTAAAGAATTTCAAAAAACTGATTCTGATTCATTAGTTAGATATGAATTAATGCTAAACGGGAAACGTTCAAATAAAGAAATTTATGAGAAACAATTAGAAACTTTATCTAAAGATAATGAAAATATTATTAAAACTAATAAAGCGAAATTAAATGATTTAATTAAAGAGAATCAAAATATTAAAGAAAAAGTATTAGAAATTAAATCTAATATGGAAGATTATTCTTCTAAAATAAAAGATATTCAAAAAACTGTCAATGATAATCAAGAGAGATTAAATAAAGCTAAAAGTGAAGCTGTAAAAAATAATACTTTAATTTCTAATAATAATTCTATGATTGAATTTCTAAATAATCATGATAATTGTCCAACATGTAAACAATCAATCGATATTAATTTTAAGAAAAATCAAATAGATTCTCTTACTGAACAAAATAATAAATTAAATAAAAATAATTCAGAATTAAAGGGATTAGCTAACGGTATAATAGAAGTCATTTCTAATTTTAATGATGAATTGAAAATATTAAATGAAAAATATGTATCATTAAATAGTGAAATTTCTGGCTATAAAACTAAATTTCAAAGTAATGATATAATTATCAAGGAAACTGAAAATATCATTAAAAATGCCGAAAATAATGGTAATATTAATGACGTTAAGAAGGAAATAGAGTTAGCTATAAAAGATATTAGTGATTTTGAAAATAAAATTGAAGTATTAAAATTAAAATTAGATATATATAAATCTACTTTAGAAATTCTAAGTGAAACTGGAGTTAAAAAAGCTTTAATTAATAATTATATTGATATTATTAATGCTAAAGTAAATGAATATTTAGAAGATTTCGGATGTAGCTTTGATTTCATTATGGATAATGAATTCAATGAAACCATCAATTTAGATTTTCATGATGATGTAAAATATGAAAATTTAAGTGCGGGTCAAAAACAAAGATTAGATTTATCTATATTCTTAGCGTTTAGAGAAATAGCGCAATTGAGAAGTAAATCATCTGCTAATATATTATTGTTAGATGAAATATTAGATACTAATTTAGATGATGATGGTGTTTGCAAGATAATTGATATTTTGGGAAAACAAGATAAAATAAACATATTAGCTATTTCACATAATTCTACATGTAAAGAATTATTTGAAAATGTTATTACTATTAGAAAGAAGAAATATGGATTCAGTGAAATTTGTTAAAGGAATGAAATATGAAATTATTTGTATATGTAAAAGAAGGTCATAGTAAAAATTTTTATGGTATAGTAGAACATTATGATGGTAATAATATAATTATTGCTAAATTATGGGTGAATGACAATTGCAGTTCCGCATATATAATAGGATGGGAACAAGTTAAAACTATGCATTGTAATATTTTAGGGTATTTCCCTGTTAATAATAACAATTTCACTGATTTCTTAAAATATATTGAAACATTACCGACTTGTGCAGGATAAATTATGATTAGAAATGTTTATTTTAAATGTAAATTATGTGGGGAAGTCATCACTAAATATATGGATGACGCTTACATTAATAATGCATTAGATAGTTTAGTTTGTTTTAATTGTGGAGGGAAAGATTTTATTGAAACTAAAAACAATAATATTAATCCAATAAAAATAAAAAATAAAGTCAGAGATAACAGAGCCATTGATAAAGAAAAATATATGTCGAGAGAATACAAAGATATTAGAAGCGAAATTAATCGCGTTCATAGAGAGAGAAAGGGAGTATTAGGTGACAAGAGAATATTCGCCTAGACAAGAATCATTATTACAGCAATATGATAAATTAGTAAAATTATTAGGCAAAGATATTAGTTTAAAAGAATTAAATGACCATTCTAATATGTATAGTGCTATTAGATATAATTTCGGTAATTATTCTAATTTTAAGAATGATTACGAACAATGGTCTGGATTTGAAGAATTAGATAATAATGAAGATAAAATTGATATCGAATCGATAAAACAAATAAGAAAATTAAAAGATAACTTAAAATATGTTAAGAAAACTAATTCATTATTATTAAATCAAATTACATCTCAGGATAATATATATGAATATATTATTGATAAAATTCCTGATATTAATTACGTTCATGTAATTAAAAATGTAGATTTAGGAGCTATAGAAAGAAAGGAAGGAACGGCAGTTTTACATTTGTCTGATTTACATTATGGTGAAGTAGTTCAATTTGGTGAAGTAGTATATGATTGCGCTATAGCCGAAAGAAGGTTAAGTTCTATAATTTCTCAATTTTGTGATATAGTTAAAGATTATGGCTCGGCGGTAGTATTTATAAATGGTGATATGATTAATGGTTCTATTCATGATGAATTTAAAAATACTAATGAATTATTAACTATTGATGCTGTACTAAGATTATCTAAAATATTAGCGGAAAGTTTAATTTTAATTCGCGAACATATGACTGCCGAAGGATTATTAGATGTAGTATTTACAGTAGGAAATCATAGTAGAACATTACCGGGCCCAGTATATTATAAAAATAAAGTTAAAGAAAATTGGGAATATTTATTAGGTATGTTAGTTCAAAGAGAATTACATGAAACTGATATTAAAGTAGAAGTAGCTAATACACCATCAATAATTTATAATATAGAAGATTTAAGATTTGCCGTAACGCATGGTGATTGTTTCAAATCAATTAATAATATTAAACAAGGCGTAGCTAAATTTTATGAAATGAATTTATCATCTATAGGTGGATTTGACCATATTTTAATAGGACATTTTCATACTACATCTATTCAAGATGGATTAGGCGGTAAAATATTTGTAAATGGTTCATTCAAAGGATATGATGAATATAGCGTTAATAAGTTATATTCCATATGTAAACCAGAGCAAACATGTTTACTTGTAAATGGTAAAAATATATCTAATATTATTATATTGAGTTCTGAAGAAGAATAACAAAGGAGAAAAAATGAAAATCAAAAATAATACATTATTGATTGAATTACAAGAAGCTGAACATTCGACTACTACTGGTATTATAGTTGACCAAACTGACGATAAGTTCGTTAGCCATGGTAAATTAGTTCAAGATGCTTTAGTTAAAGATTTTGAAAATGAAGCTTATTACGTAATTCCAGCAGGCGTACACGTTTTATATTCTAAAGATAAACATGTACCTGTTTCTGAAAAAGAAGCTGTAGTTGAATATAAAAACGTAATTGGCTGGGAGGAATAATAATGGCTAAATTTGTAGTCGATAAAAAGGATGGGCAATTTAAGTTAAATATAACTATAGCTCGTTCAATTTATCAATCATTAAATAAGAAAGAACAAGAAGAAGTTGATTTATGGCTTTTTAAAAATCCTCAAATGACTTTGAATGATGTGATTACATTATTATATGGCACATTATCTCAGCGCCGTAGAACTAATGAGAGATTAATTAAAGGTGTTGAAGAATATTTAGTTAAAAATAAAAAATATCATTTAGGTGTAATTGATATTCCTGAAAATACTAAATATATTCAAGTCAATTTTAATTTGAATCGTTCTGAATATATAAAATTCTATGATACTAAACCTACAATTGATTCTGAACCTATTGAATTATGGGAGAAACATATTTCAGTTAAGAATGAATTAGATGAAGAATCTAAATTATTACCATCTGAAAAAGATGCTAGAAATGTAAATGCTATTCCTAATAATAGTTTATGGGTTAGAATTAAAAGATTTTTTAAGCAATTGAGACGTGATTTATTTTATAAAAAAAAGAATAATCGTTTTCAAGATAAAAAATCTCAAATCAATTCAAAGAATAATTATAAGGGAGGAGGTAAATAATGAATAGAAAAATGAGAAGACAACTTAAATTTTATAAGCCTACAAAATATACTAATATCATGAAAAATGATAATGGTGATATTATAGCTTATTTACATCCTACTAGAGGCTATAAAGGTAATAAAAAAGCAATTATGAATTTTAAATTAAATAATAAGGGAAAATAATGTCAAAGACTTATAATCAAGTATTTTCAAAGAGAGATGAAGAACCAGTAAGTAAAAAAATCCAAAGAGGATTGAATACAGTTGCAAATGCAGTCAAATCTACATTGGGGCCAGCAGGTAACACGGTTCTTATTGATAGAAAACATTTAGGGACAATTACTACTAAAGATGGTGTTACTGTAGCTAAATCTATTGTATTAGAAGATGATGTAGAAAATATTGCAGCTACAATGTTAAAACAAGTAGCGGCTAAGACTGTAGACGAAGCTGGTGATGGTACAACCACTGCTACTATTTTAGCGCAAGCATTGTATAATGAAGGTTTGAAAATTTTACCATTCATTAAAAATAGAAATGAATTGAAAAGACAAATTGAAGATAAAGCTGAATTAGTAAAGAATTTTATTATAGATGAAACTACACCAGTATTATTAGATAAAGGCTCTGATAATTTAGAATTATTAAACATCGCTAAAATTTCATCTAATGGTGACGAAGAAATGGCTAAAGCTATCGTTGAAGCATTTAAGATGGTAGGTGAAGATGGTATTATTTCAGTAGATGATGGTGTAGTAGATGGCTATACTGTAGAACATATTGATGGCTTGAAAGTAGATGCTGGTATGGCTCATCCATATTTTATGACGGATACACGCAAATTAGAATGCGAACAGCTTAACGCTTTAGTTTTATTAGTTAAAGATGGTGTATCTTCATTGCAGCCATTGATTCCAGTATTAGAATATGCGGGCTCACAAGGTAAAGCTATCGCTATATTTTCAGATAATTTTACTGAACAAGTCATCGAACTTTCATTGATGAATAAAATGAAAGCTAAATTAGATATTAACCTAGTTAAAGTTCAAGGTTATGGTTCTAATAAAGATGGTATTTTCGAAGATGTATCAGCTATTACAGGCGCAACTATTGTAGATAAGAATACTAAGCCTGAAGAATTGTTAGCATGTTTAGGACAAGCTACAAAAATTATTTCTAATAGAAGTGAAACTAGAATTATTTCAGATAATAAAGATGAATATAAATTCAATGAACATTTAGAAATGTTAAAAACTCAAATTGATAACGAAGTAAATAAAACTAATATAGATAAATTAGAAGCTCGTCTATCAAAGTTAATGGGTGGCGTAGCTACGATTAAAGTTGCATGTAAAACACCAGAAGAAGCTCATGAAGCTAAAGATAGATTAGATGACGCTATCAATGCAGTTCGTTCCGCAATAGAAGAAGGTTATGTAGCTGGTTCTGGTACGGTATTTTTCTGGGCAGCAGAAAATTTAATTGATGATGGCACAGAAGGTTATAGAGTGATTAAAGAAGCGTTACAAGCACCTTTAAAAACTTTATGTGAAAACGCTGGGGTAAGTTATGAATATGTAACTTCTATGATGAGACAATCAATGATATGGAAAAATGGTATAGATTTCTCTAAACCTGAATTATTATTAGTTGATTTGCCATCTCATGGAATTATCGACCCAGCAAAAGTATTGAGGGTAGCATTAGAATCTGCAGTATCTATTGTTAATTTATTATTGACAAGTGATAATGTAATTACAACTGTTGAACCTGATGCACCTGCAATGCCAGGAATGATGTAATTCATTTCTAACTCCTTTGGTTGAGGGATTCTACGGAATCCCTTTATTTTTAACATTTTTACTATAAATAATTATATGATAAGAGACGAAGAAAAATTTTTAACCTATACATTAAAAAATGAAGAAGTTGGACATTGTAAATATAAATTGAAAAAAGATTGCGTATGGGTAGAATATATTCATGTCGAGCATGAATATAGAAGACAAG
>JAZSES010000400.1:0-4451 GCA_045531805.1 Candidatus Limenecus sp.
GACCGCTTGGCCTCCGACTTTGCGTTTCTTTAATGATTTCATTTTTTTTGATATGCATATTAGCTCCTTTTTTTAGGAGTAAAGTGTCTAAATAAAAAAAATTTGCTAGTGTGTTAAATGTTTTTTACAAATTGTTTTTTAATCTGATTAGATAGTTTCTGAATTGTTCTTTTTCTTCTTCTGTAAATACACTTTCTAAATTCTCAATTTGAGATTTCGCTATATTGGTAATTTTTTCATGCAATTCTAGTCCACTTTGGGTTAAAATAGCTTTTTTTACTATTCTGTTTCCTTTTGTGTCTACCGTACGTTCGAGGTAGGTTTTCTTTTCAAGTTTGTCTAAGTCCCTGCTTAGGTTTGCTGTATCTTTTGCTAGTAATTTTGCGAGATCAGCTTGTGATATTTCAGGGTTTAGGTATATTGCATCAAGTATTGAAAAATCATTGTATGAAATGTCTATTTCTTCTGTTTCTTCAAAATAATGAACAGCCGAAATTCGAGCAATTCTCGCAGTTTGCTCGAGGTTGAATAAAAGAGTATTTGTTACATTATAACTAGATTTTTCTTTTTTCATAAAAGTCTTTTCTAGTAAAAATTTCCTTTACTTCATCTTGTATTTACATTATATTGTAAATACAATACAAAGCAAATAGATATATGGATGAGGATAGATGGGGACAGATACATTAGCTCAAGAACAAGAGTGGAAGCCAAAAGCTAGTCTTTTAATGATTACTATTGCTGTAATGTTGCCGACTTTTGTAGAGGTTTTGAACTCTTCAATTGCCAATGTTGCTTTAAAAACTATTGCTGGTAGTTATTCTATTTCTGACGATGAGAGTTTGTGGATTGTCACAATGTTTCTGATTGCATCCAGTATTTTGTTACCAGCTACAGATTGGTGTTGTAACGTTTTTGGACGTAAGAGATTTTTACTTTTTTGTGTTGCTTTGTTTGGTATTTCTTCAATTGTGTGTGGATTAGCTCCAAATTTTGGAATGATGATATTTGGGCGCGTTTGTCAGGGACTTGGCGGTGGTTGTTTGTTACCTTTATCACAAGCAATCTTGTTGGAAAGTTATCCAAAAAATCGACAAGGTGAAGCAATGGCAATTTTTTCTACTGGTGTGACTGTTGCACCAATTATTGGGCCAATACTTGGTGGTTGGTTAACTACTGAATTTGCTTGGAATTATGTATTTTTTGTTAGTGTTCCATTTTGTGTGGCAGCTTTCTTTATGATTTCAAAATTTATTGAAGATCCACCTTATATGAAAGCTGCTGGATGGCTTAAATTTGATTATTGGGGCTTTTTACTTTTAATAGTTTGGATTTCTACTTTCCAAATTATGGTTGATAACGGTCAAAAAAATGGTTGGTTTGATTCTCCTTATATTTGCAAGCTGGGAATTACAAGTTTAATAGCGTTTATTGCTTTAATCTGGTGGGAGTTGAAAAACAAAGAACCTTTATTTGATTTAAGAATATTCAAAAACTGGAATTTTACTTTCGGTACAACAATTGTAACGATGGTGTTTGCTATATCATTTGGGTCAATTGCAATGCTTCCTCAGTTTTTGCAAAAAATGATGGGATTTACTTCTTTTCTTAGTGGTATTGCTGCTGCTCCAATGGGGTTAGGTACTATGCTTGGTACTGCGTTTACGGCGTTGACCCATAAGTTGGATTTACGAGTTCAAGTTTTAAATGGTTTGGTTATTTTAGCAATTGGGTGCTATTTGTTTTCAACATTGAATTTA
The DNA here is from genome assembly GCA_045531805.1 of Candidatus Limenecus sp. Lineage (GTDB taxonomy): Bacteria > Cyanobacteriota > Vampirovibrionia > Gastranaerophilales > Gastranaerophilaceae > Limenecus. Next base: position 1,761 of record JAZSES010000400.1, read on the forward strand.
AATATTTCAATGAATAATGTAATCTTGCCAAATATAGTTATTGGTATAGGTATGACATCTGTTATTATTCCTATTACTACTATTATATATTCGTTTGTTAGTAATAGTGAAATGACAAATGCTTCAGCTTTGCAAAATTTGGTTAAAAATGTTGGGTGTGCAATTGGTACATCTTCTGTGGGTGTTTTGGTTTCTAGATATTCTCAAGTGTACCAGTCTTATTTGGTTGATAGATTAACACCGTTAAACACGACTTTTGCAGAACGGGTTTCTGGTATGACTGCTACTTTTATGAGTTTTGGGCATGACTTTATTACTGCACAAAAAATGGCTATGGCTAATTTGTATAACCAACTTTTGCAACAGTCCACTATGTCAGCTTATATGATGGCTTACAAGGTTTATGCTTTAGCTATTGTTGTTGTAATACCTTTGGTCTTTTTGTTGAGAAAGTGTATTCTTCAGCAAAAGTAGTATTCTTATTCTCTAATTGACAAACTCCTTTATGTATAGAATAATGTTTCTATTGATAGAAACAAGGTGTTTATGAATTCAATTAAAGAATTGTCTGTACTTTTGAAAAATATTGATTCAAGTGAAGAGGTTGCAAATTTTTTTAAAGAACTTCTTACTGAATCTGAATTGGAAACTTTGTCGAAACGATGGCGGATTTTGACTATGCTCAGAGATGGTTACACACAAAGAGAAATAGCAAAAGAACTACAAGTGAGCCTTTGTAATATTACTAGAGGTTCGAAGGTTATAAAAGATAAAAACTCAGTTCTTTTGAAGTATTTGACAAAGGAGATATAAAATGAAGACAGTTGTAAATATGTTACCTACAAAAGATGGGTTCTATGGCGATTTTGGCGGTCAGTTTCTTACTGAAGAACTAAAGAAAGAGTATAACAAAATTGCTGATGCTTTTTTGAAAATCAAAGATGACCCAGAGTTTGTTGCTGAATTGGATAATCTCTTAAAAACATTTGCTGGTCGTCCTAGTCCAGTGTATTTTGCTCGTAATTTGTCTGAAAAATATAATAGTAAAATTTATTTGAAGCGTGAAGATTTGAATCATACAGGTTCTCATAAAATTAATCATAGTTTGGGCGAAGCTTTGCTTGCAAAAAAACTTGGAAAAACTAAACTGATTGCTGAAACTGGTGCAGGACAACACGGAGTTGCTATTGCTACCGCAGCTGCGATTGTTGGTCTACAATGTGATGTTTATATGGGTGAGGTTGACATTGAAAAAGAAAAGCCTAATGTTTCGAGAATGAAAATGTTAGGTGCAAACGTTATTCCCGTTACAGAGGGTACAAAAACTTTAAAAGAAGCTGTAGATGCATCATTTGCTGCATATTTAAATGAGTATGAAACTGCGATGTGTGCAATTGGTTCTGTAGTTGGTCCTTACCCTTTTCCAATGATAGTTGAGCATTTTCAAACAGTTATCGGGCGTGAAGCTAGAGCACAAATGCTTGATATTGCAGGTGAACTTCCTGATTATGTTGTAGCTTGTGTTGGTGGTGGTTCGAATTCATTGGGTGTTTTTAATGGGTTTTTGGATGATGATGTTAAACTTATTGGAGTTGAACCGCTTGGCAAGAGCGAAAAACTTGGAGAAAATGCTGCAAGCATAAATCTTGGTAAGATTGGCGAGTTACATGGTTTCAGATCTATGTTTTTGCAAGATGAAAATGGTGAAATTGCACATGCATATTCTGTTGCAAGTGGTCTTGATTATCCAGGGGTTGGTCCAAAACATGCTTATCTCAATTCTATTGGCCGAGCTCAATATGTTACAATTAGTGACAAAGAAGCTATTGATGCTTTTTTTACACTTTCAAAAACAGAAGGAATTATACCAGCTTTAGAAAGTTCACATGCCGTAGCTTATGCGTTGAAGTTAGCTCAAAAAACGTCTCCTGATACAAAAATTCTTATCAATTTATCGGGTCGTGGTGACAAAGATATTGATTTTGTATTAGCAATGAACAATTAATTTTTTATAAAGTGTGTTTTAAATTGAAAAGCAAACTATACTTAGTTTGCTTTTTTTATGCAATTTCTTTATGTGTGTCATTGTTTCCACTTAAGATTTCTTTGCTTTTTTCATATCTTTCTTTTAATTCATCTATAGTTATTCTAGGTGGTTTTTTAGTTTTGTTAATAATAAAATTTTCAATTTTTTGTAATCCATCTTTTATTGTTTTGGGATTCATAGCTTTTAACATTTTAGGTCTGCCAAGCAAAATATTGTCTTCACATTGTTGTGTTGGCATATCTTTCAGTTTTTTATCTAGCGTTTCTATTGCAACGAATGTATCTGGTTCATATTCTTTTAAATACTCTTTAAATTCTTCAGATGTTGTTCCCTGTGGCACATTTAGATATCTGTTTTCTCCAACTTTTACGCCTTGATAAATCATTTGTGGTGCGTATGACAAATTTAAAATTCTTTCACTCATGAAAATTACCTTTTCCTACCTTGAATAATGAGATGTATCTTTTTTTAGAAAATTTGCTATCATTAGGCTGTTTTATCTAACTGTAACAATGGTCTTTTGTATTCACTCATTGGTACTAAGGTCTTTTTAATTGCGTTCATACCTTGTTTGGTGATTGATGATGATGCAATTTTTCTTATCATAAAACTTCCTTTCACACTTTCCTATGATTTATATAAAA
>JAZSES010000297.1:0-6091 GCA_045531805.1 Candidatus Limenecus sp.
GCACAATGTCTGAACAATTAAAATTATCTTGAAAATCTTTGTACAAAATAGTATCACCTTTTTGTAACAATAATTGCAAAAATTCTCTTTTTTCTTTGATACTAAATTCATTGAGTTTTTGTTTTTTATCCAAACCTAATTTTTCTGCTTTAACAATAAGCGTTCTTGCTTTAATGGTTTTACAGTTGTTTTTTTGATTTAAAAATGATTGATACTCCTCGTCGTTTAATTCTGCTAACGCCATCATTATGGGAGCATCTTCAGTATAATTGTCCCAAGATTCATGGGTGTTCATATAACGGAATAAATTTCTATTAAACAATCTTTGGTATTGTTCATCATTTAATGTCAACAAATCCAAAACTGTTGAAGGATATATCGTACAGCTAGAAGATACTTTGTTAAATTTTTCAAAATCACTATCAGAAAGTTTTGCCAATTTTATCATAATATATGGCTGTGCCGGCGACCAACCAAAACCATCAAAGATTCTGTATTTAGAAAGCAAACCTCTTTTTTCGACATTTTCCCAGTCATTTTCATTCAAAGCATCAACTACTAATGCAATTTCTTCACCTTTCATGTAGTAACCATATTTTGACTCAGGAGTTCTGTCTGCAAATAAATTTTTGTCTTTAGCAATTTGCCAATGTTCATCACTCATTGTTGCAAGATGAGCCCAATCTTTGTAGCTTTGTTCTTTTAAGTCTTTGATTCCCCGTTCATCGATTTTTTTCCAATCTTTGTCAGAAAGTATTGCCAAATCTTGTAATCCATAGCTGTATTTGGCTTCGTCAAGCATTCCACGAGATTTTAAACGATTGTAGCTTTCATCATCAAGTTCAAATATTTTACAAAAATGAGATGCAGGCATTTTGGTATCGGTAAAGTTTTTTGTCATTTCGATCAATCTTTCCCAATTTTTGTTGCTTATCTCTGCTAGTTTTAAATTGTTTTCAGTATTGTAATTTTTGTCTAAAGATATTTTGTCTTTATCTATCAAAGAAAGTATTTGCATACGTTCCAAATATGACGGAACTAAACCACTTGTTTCAGGAGAATGAAATCTTTCAAGAAATTGTTTTACATCAGTAGCTTTGGAATATGCATATAACATTCTAGATGCAAGTACTATATTCCAATCATATTCATTAATATCAGAAACACCAACAATAAAATCTGCTGTCCAGTCTACTGGTCTATATCTTTTTTCGATGTCTAATAATTTATTTTTTTTGACATTTTTCCAGTTTTCATCAGAAAGTTCTGAAAGAATTTTTATGTCATAACCGTTCAAAGACCTATCAAATTCAGCTATACAAGAATAGTAAAGCCCACGCTCCTGTGCTTTTTTATGTTGTTCATCAGTCATTTGTGCAAGGTGTTTTAAGCCAGTTATTGTGAATTGCTTACAACCGATTTCTTTTTGTAACAAGCCTCTTTCTTGGAGTTTTTGCCACTGTTCATCAGTAATTTCTAATGCATATTTTCTATCCCAAGAGTCGTGGGGTTTAAAATATTTCAAGTTAGAAACTTTAGGATTACCTTCTTCAAGCAAACCTCGACGGCTTAAAATTCTGTCTTCTTTGTTTTGTTTTACAAAAGTTTCTATTTTAGACATTCTGTTGCTTAAAACATTGTTTAATTCCCAACACAATTTATCATGATTGTAACTATCCGTAATGGTTTTGACAGTAAAATAATCATATTTTTCTTTAATAGATTCTATTGCCTTATAAAGTTCTTCATCTGTCATTTCTTTTAAAGCATTTGCAGCATCAGGATTTTTTGAAAAATCTCTCATAGATTCGATTTCAGATATTTCATAACCAAATTGGTCGTCTTTTTCTTTTCCTGAAGCACGATAGCATAATGAGCCGGAAACAGACATTTTAACAGGGTTTCCATCTTTGTCTATTTTGGTATTTTCTTTCGATAAGCCATTTCTATTACCTAGCCAAACATCTGCTATGAAAGATTCATAAAGTGCTTTTTTATTGGCTTCTTGAGGTTCTAATTTTTCTTCAAAAATTTCGACAAGCCAGCCTGTCTGTCCGTTTTGTTCAAAAGGTATGTATTCAGGTGTTCTTACACCAACACTTTGATACAATTTTGAAGCCATTACTTGTTGGGTGATCCGTTCTTTGTCATTAACAAATTTTATTTTGTAAATCTTGTTTGTAGCAGGATTAATTACGTATTCGTGGTGTTTTGTTTTGTATAGAATTAACTCTTGTTCGGGTGTATCTGAATCCCAAACCATTTTACGGTAAAGCATTTTATCAGGCTTGCCTAATTTAAATTCAGGAAAGAGTTTCATTTTTGTCATAGAAACTTCTGCACGTTGTTTTAATTCTTCTCTAAAATTTGTGCCATCATATACCCTGCCCCTAAAATTAATATTTGCATATGATTTATATTGCTCAGGAGATAGAGAAAAAACATTTTTTGAGTCAATATCATTATTCTGAGTGTTTTGAGTTGAAGAACACTTATATTTATTAACCTGAGAAACAGTAATTTTATTATTGTCTATGCGCATTTAATTCTCCTAAAACAATAAAACAACTGAATACTCAAAATTCACTGAATATAGAGTTATTAAGAAAACTTTTTACAAAGATTAATAAAAAATGAACAATTAAAAATTAATTTCGTTAAATAAAGTGTAGAGGTCAAAATCAATATAAAGGAGATTATATGACAGAAGAAATTAAAACAGAAGTAAAAACAGAAACAAAAGAATGTAAATGTATTTGCCAATCACAAGCGTTTAAAAACATATTAACAATTGCAACTGGCTCATTTATCGGTGTATTTTGTGCATTAAATTTATTTGCGGCATTACACAAACCACCTATGCCAGCACCTTGTCCATTCAAAGGGCCAATGCGTCCACCAATAATGCAACCTCACCACTTTGATAGACACTCTGATTTTAAACACCCAAAAAGAGATTTTGATAAAAAATACAAACATCACAGGCATGGTGAAAAACCACCAGTAAAAATGCCTCCAAAAGCAGAAAAATAAACTCCATATCCCACACGAAAGTGTGGGTTTTTATTTTGTTTTAAACTCTAATATCTGCATTAGAAGAATTTAGTCAAAATATATCGTTTTACAATATATAAAAAAAGTATGGTAAACAAATGCGTTTATCCATACTTTTCTTATATACAACTATCTATCCTTTAAAAACCAGATTTTTTATACTCCATTTCTTGCTTCTGCATTATTTCTTCATCGGTTAAGAAGTAATCAGATGTTGCACAAAGCAAAGGATCAATATCTTGTGACTTCCAATTTGTACCAAAAGAACCATCACCTTCAGCTAATTCATTTTTAACTTTAGTAGTTAATAACTCACCAAGCTCTTTGATTGTAGCATCGCCTGATAAAATTGTATTTGGGTACAATTCAGGTAATGTATCATGGTATTTTGCTTGAATACCTTCTCTTAATGTTTCAGTCATGAAATAATTTAAATATTTATTAACAACATCTTCATTAAATTCTTTACAATTAACAGTAAATTCTTCTTTAATCATATCTATTAATTGGGGTCTTAAACAATCTAAACTAGAATATATTAAAGCTGAACTAGTATCTTCTGAATACTCTCCATACATATTTTTACTATTTAAAGCAGTATCCATATCCATGTAATCCCAATCAGCTGAAATATCAGAAATTTTAATGTCAGCATTTGGCATTCTTGAATAGTAAATGCCTCTACCATCAATAATAGTTGGATCTTTATCTACTTCAATATCATTAATATCAGCTTTAATTGCTTTTTCTTCATCACTTAATAAAGCACTATGTGTTTTCATTAAATTGTCAGTAATGTTTAATGGAGCAAATGGATCAACAACTAAACGTTCTTGTATTGTTGTTTTTACCATTTCAAGAACTTCTGAATCGTTGGCTTGAGGATTTGCTTTATATACGTCTGTAATTACAGCATCAATAAATGTATCAATTTCTCTTTCTGTAAAAGTCTCTAATGAAGTTGCTAAATAATCATCATTAGCAAATATATCACCAACGTATGTTTTCAATTCTTCTTTATAATCTTTTGCAAAAGATGCCTCTAATGAGAAAGTATTAAAGGTTTTATCAATACTTTGATCAATAATATCTTTCATTTTATCTAAATTATCTTGTAGAGCTATAGAATTTAATTCAGATTTTAAAGCAAATATACCAGCTTTTTTAACTATCGCACCAGACAGCCCACCAGCTTTAGAAGCACTTGATTTAATATCTTCTAATTTTTTAGTTAAGTCATCCGCTGTCAAACTTGTAATGTTATGTTCATCTAAAAAAGATTGTGCTTCTTTTTGCTGTAATTTGTTGGTAAAATCTTCAACAGCCATATATCTAGCTTGTTGAGTTGCAAAGAAACCACCAATATTTTTGACAGTTTCAGATATTTCCGAAAAACCATTTATGATATCATCAACAGTTGTATTATTTAAACTATTTTCATCTATAAATTTTCCTACCAATTCTTCTTGATAGTCTTGATCATTGTAATTAAAACCAACTTCAGACATCAAAGCATACAATTTGTTGGTATTAATCTTAGTTACACTCTCATACACGTCGTAAACATCTTGGGTTGACACTGTCTGCAAAAAAGCTGAAGTCACTTCATCAACTACTTTACCAATGTTTGAAGGTTTTGATAAGTTATTTGAGCTTGAATCACAAGTATAATCAAAATGATCTTCAGTATCAATATCTTTTACAGCCTCAAAATTTTTCTCTGTTTTGCTAATTAGATTCATACCTAATAAAGCTTTATTGTAAGAAGCTAATGCATCATCAAGTGAGCTTGAAATAGTATTTTTAGGCACAAACTGCTGTTCTTCAATTTTATTTTCAGTAGAAGGTTCACAATGTTCAACATCATCTACTTTTTGGGGTTGTTGCATTAAATATTTTATTGGTTGGTTCGAACTGTTAAATTTAATCATTTTATATCCCTTTCAACTGTAAATAAGCCACATTTCTTATATCGGAATATTTGCCTATAACTTTAACGTTTAAAATGAATCGTTACAAAAATTCATATTTATCAACAAAATATTGTAAATGTATTCTGTGCATTAAGCCTATTTACATCGTTACACAAAACACTAAAGCCAGCGACTAGCCCATTTAAAGGTAGTCAATGGAGCACCAATGATGCAACCTCACCACTTTGATAGACACTCTGATTTTAAACACCCAAAAAGAGATTTTGATAAAAAATACAAACATCACAGGCATGGTGAAAAACCACCAGTAAAAATGCCTCCAAAAGCAGAAAAATAAACTCCATCTCCCACACGAAAGTGTGGGTTTTATTTAGTAAGTTTAACTATGTAATCATAGATTAAAACTATAAGTGGGAACATACATAAATATGTGTGTTTAATTAAAGTCAGAAGTTAAAAACTCTACCTTACCAGTTTCAATACTATAATAAGCTGGTATAAGCTTAACATTGTGAACTTTCATATAGTGAACCAGTTCATTGTCTTTTGACATTAACTCTTCAATATCTTGCATAACATGTGCTCTAACAACATTGTCAGAGTTAATTTCTTTATGCTGCTTTTTACACAACCTAATTGCAGGTTTTATTGCATTTTTGAGAGATTTAATAAATTTAGTATCACGCTCACCAGACAAAGTAGCAGCAACAGCACCACAGTCTTCGTGCCCCATTATTACTACAAGTTTAACACCGGCATGCATAACGGCATATTCAATGCTACCTATAACGTGTTCATCTAAAACATTTCCTGCATTTTTTATTTCGAACAAGTCACCTAAACCTTGATCAAAAATAATTTCTAAAGGTACTCTAGAATCTGAACAAGAAAGAATTGCAGCAAAAGGGTGTTGTCCTTGTTGCATTTCTAACCTACGCTGTAAACTTTCATCAGGATGTTGTAACTTCATTTCAACAAATCGTTGATTACCGTCTTTGAGCTTATTTAATGCTTCATCAGCTGATATGCCGTCTATGTGTTCATTAGCAGATACACTTAAAACAAATATAAAAACAAAGAATATCGAAATAAATACTTTTCTC
>JAZSES010000112.1:0-5140 GCA_045531805.1 Candidatus Limenecus sp.
CTATCTTTAGAGTACAAAATTTATTCAAAATTTAATAGTAACCAGTTAGGCAATTGTTAAAATAGCAAACTTAAGTTTATACTTCTTTTTGTTAAGATTTTCACACTAGCCTACTTAAAAACAATAATACAGGGCTTTTCAACCTAAAACCCTGTATTATTTATTCTTTTTTATTTATTTTTTAAAGTGTACTTTTAACAATTATTATCAATTATGTCCCCTACTCTGAAATAAAAATTATTCCTTATTTGTTATTTGAGAAACTGCTTCTTGGTACTTGTTTGTAGATTTCAAAACAAAATCGCACATCTCACGGACAGCACCACGTCCACCATTTTTCGACGACACAAATAAGGCATGGTGCAAAACCTCATCTACAGCATCATTTGGAGCACATGGAAGACCTACTTGTTTTAAAACACATATATCAGGTAAATCATCTCCCATATAGGCAACTTCGTCCATAGAAAAGCCATATTCCTGAATTAACTCCTTAAGAGCAGCTATTTTATTTTTGCAACCTTCATAGAGTTTTGTCATACCTAAATTATTGAATCTATGACGAACAGTTCCATTTTGTCTTGCAGTTATTATTGCCGTAACAAAACCCATTTTATTAAGCATAACAATACCTTGGCCATCTTTAGCATTAAATGTTTTTGTCTCAGCTCCATTTTCATCAAAAGTCAACGAACCATCGGTCAGTACACCATCAACATCCATTACGACAGCCTTTATTTTGCTTGCTTTTTGCAACAATAAATCTGACATTATGCAACCCCAGCTTTCAATAAATCATGAATGTGAACCAAGCCAACAGGTTTGCCAGCTGCATTACATACTGCCAATGATGTAATCGAATGTTTTTCCATAATATGCAAAGCTTTTGCTGCAAGATCTGTTTCTAAAATAACTTTTGGACTATAAGTCATAACATCTTTTGCTATTAAAGAAGAAGTATTTTCATGTTTAAGAAGTGTTCTTCTGATATCACCATCAGTCAATATACCAGTCATAACACCGTTATTGTTTGTTATAATTGCACAACCCAATTTTTTTGCAGAAATAAGTTGAATAGTATCGTGAAAACTATTATTTTCATTAACTACTGGTATCCTGTCTCCTGTAATCATCAAATCAGAAACATAATAAAGCACGCCACGACCCAATGCGCCAGATGGGTGGAACATAAGAAAATCTTCTTCTGTAAAACCTCTTTTTTTCAATAGGCAGATTGCAACTGCATCACCCATTGCCAAAGTAGCAGTAGTACTAGCAGTAGGAGCTTTCCCCAAAGGACAAGCCTCAGCATCGACAGAAATATCCAAAACAACATCGGCTTTTTTACCTAATGTTGAGTTAACTTTACCTGTCATAGCAACCATTTTTACACCAAATCTTTCAATCAAAGGTAAAAGATTCATAAGTTCTGCTGTTTCTCCACTATTTGAAATAGAAATAACAACGTCATCTCTAGTTATTAAACCAGAATCACCATGAGTACTTTCCGCTGGATGCAAAAAGTATGATGGAGTACCAGTAGAAGAAAGTGTAGCTGCAATTTTTCTTCCAATATGCCCTGATTTACCCATGCCGGTAACAATTACACGACCTTTACATTCATGCAAAATATCAATAGCTTTTTCAAAATTTTCATCAACTCTTTCTTTCAATTTCAAAACAGAATCAGCTTCGATTTGAAGAACCTCTTTTGCCAAATCTGAAATTGTATTCAATTTATTTAAAGTTTGTAACATACATCCCCCTCACTGTTATCACCTTAATTATATTTCAAATAGGCGATTTTGACTAATAAATTAATTTGCTATAATTAACAATGTGAAAAGATTTACAACCAAAACAAACTTTAAAGATAATTCACTAAAACTATTCATTCTTCCTGCTCTAGTAGGAACATTGATTTTTATTGTAATTCCTGTATTTTTTTCATTTTTTCTAAGTTTTTGTGAATGGGATTTATTATCAGATATAAAATTTGTTGGATTTGAAAATTACAAAGCATTACTCACGAGCAATACTTTCGCACTAATACTAAAAAACACCTTTGTATTTGCCATATCTACAACGGTTATAGCATTAATAATACCTTTAATCCTCGCATCTATAATAAATAACAAAATCAGAGGTAGTGAATTTTTTAAAACAGCGTATTTTCTTCCATTCATAACCCCAATGATAGTAGTTGCCATTGTATGGGAATGGATTTTCGACCCAAACAATGGATTGTTAAACTATATTTTAAAAGCAAACATAAATTGGCTTTACGACACACATACTGCAATGTTAGCACTCATAATAGTTTCATCTTGGAAGCTTATTGGCTACAACATGGTTATTTTTTTGTCAGGCTTTTCAGCAATAAATCAAAATATTTACGAAGCAGCAAAAATTGACGGTGCAAGCCAAATTCAAACTTTTTTTCGAATAACCATCCCTTTACTTAGCCCTACAATCCTTTTTGTAATGATAATAACAACAATCTCATCATTTCAAGTGTTTGATTTGATATACCTTATGACAAAAGGTGGCCCTTTAGAATCGACAAACGTTCTTGTGTATTGGATATACAAAAACGCCTTTGAGTTTTTCAATATTGGTGAAGCCTCTGCAGGTGCATATATTTTATTTTTAATAATTCTTTTACTAACAATAGTTCAATGGATAACAAGAAAAAAATGGGTTTATAACGAATAAAAAAGAATCGGACTGAATACCGATTCTTTTTTTACTAAATTCAATTGTCTATAAAAAGGGATTAATCCCAGCAGAATTTATTTTTAAATTTTTTCTCCTTCTTTCTTGCTTTAAAACACTGTTTTTCATTGAACATGCATTTAATATCATTGAGTTCTTCTTGTAGCTCTTCTAAAGCCATGTCATTTTCCATGTCCCAATGAATGTTCTTTGTAATCACGAATACGCCTCCATATTTACTAATACGAACCTACATCTTTTCATCCCTCGGTTCACATTTACATATACGGCATTTTTTTGAAAAACTTTAGGATTTTTGTGTAAATTATTATAAAATTGTTTATTTTCTTAACATTCTAGTTTAAAATGAATAATAAGAGGATTTTACGGGAGAGAGTATAGTGGAAAAAGTTGATGAAATCTTTGATATAAACGAATTTTTAAAAATAGCCGTTAGAGAGGGTGTCTCTGACGTCCACTTGAGAATCGGAGAAGTTCCAGTTGTCAGAAAAGATGGAAAAATCGTAAAAACAGATTATCCAGCTATTAGAGAAAAAGACATCTCACATGTTTTGAACGTAGTATTGCCAAAATACCTACGTACAAAAGTTCAGTCTGCTTTTGACCTAGACTTCTCATATGAAATAAAAGGTATATCAAGGTTTAGGATAAATATGGCAAGGCAACTTGGCAACACTTCTTTGGTATTCCGTATAATCCCTTATGAAATACCAACATTTGCAGAATTAAGATTACCACCTGCTTTAAACCAGTTTTCAAAATTTAATAGTGGTATTATCCTTATAACAGGTCCTACAGGCTCAGGTAAAACAACAACTATTGCTTCACTTATTGACCTTATTAATAAAAACGAAAGAAAGCACATTGTTACAATCGAAGACCCTATAGAATTTATTTATTCAAACAAAAGCTGTATTATTACGCAAAGACAAGTTGAAATTGATACACTCTCATTCCCAGAAGGTGTAAAATATGCTCTACGCCAAGACCCTGATGTTATCCTAATCGGTGAGATTAGGGACCTTGAAACACTAACAAGTGCAATGAAAGCAGCTGAAACAGGCCACCTAGTAATAGCATCTTTACACACAAATGACGCTATTCAAACCGTAAATCGTATTGTTGGTATGTACGACCCAAAAGACAGAGAAAGTGTAAGAAAACAACTTGCAGAAACATTAAAAGCTTGCGTAGCTCAAAAACTGCTACCACTAAAATCAGGTCACGGTCGTGTTCCTGCTTGTGAAATAATGGTTATCACTCCAACAATCAAAGATTTCATTATCAAAGACGAACTTGAACAAATTTATGACCTTGTGAAAAAAGGCTCTTACAATGACATGATAACAATGAACATGTCTCTAATGCAGTTGATTAAAGAAGGTATGATATCAAAAGATACTGCAATTGAAGTTTCTGATAATAAAGTAGAAATAGAGCAAATGCTAAGAGGAGCTTATCACGGAGCTGTGGATAACTTTAATATCAAATTTTAGTACTAAATGAAGATTTTACTTCATATATGGGCGGAGAACGCATATTTTTATGCAAAATTACACAACAAATGCAATAAATCTAAAAACTTACAATCTTAGCGAAACTGACAAGATTGTTGTTATGTATTCCCAAGACAAGGGAATAATCAAAGGTGTTGCAAAAGGAGCAAAAAAAGTTACAAGCAAACTCGGAGGTAGAACAGATACTCTAATTGCTAACAAACTCTTGTTACATCAAGGCAAAAGCTTTAATACTATTTGCCAAGCTCAAGCCCTAAACACATTTAAAAACACGAGAAAGGATATGGACAAACTATTCCATTCTATATATTGTGCTGAAATAGTAAATAGCTTTGGCGTTGAAAATGACCCAAACAGTGGAGAAATTTATGACTTGTTTTACAAGACATTAGAATCAATCTCAAACTCTGAAAACAAGATAGCAATACTTCTTTCTGTAATAAAATTCCAACTCAAAATGATGCATATAGCAGGATATTCATTAGAGCTAGAGGTATGTTGCTGTTGTGGAGGAATTCCCTCACAAGAAGAAATTTATTTTTCTGCTCAAAATGGTGGTATTGTTTGCCTAGAATGTAAAAAACATCAAATAAAAACAACCAAATTGCATTATAAAATAAGAGATTTTTTAAACACACTTTTACAGTTGGATTATAGTGAAAAATCCAGATATGACGAGCTTGCAACAGAAAAAATATGCACATTCTGCTTCAATTTACTCAGTTCATATGTAGAACACTTTTCTCCAAAAAAAATAAAATCAGGACAAATTCTAGAAATAACAAGATAGAACTAAGGCGGTATTAATGGAAAATCTTAACAAATATATAGAGCACACTCTTTTAAAACAAGATGCAACAAAAGAAGAACTTGAAAAATTGTATAAT
>JAZSES010000051.1:0-7213 GCA_045531805.1 Candidatus Limenecus sp.
ATTTTTTTGCTCCTGTTGCAAAACCTTTAGCTGCCGCTGCACCTAAATAACCAACAGCTGCGCCTCCAGCTGCACTTGTAGCAGTCTTTGTTACCTGTTGCTTGACTGCTTTCTCAACCACATTATCTTTCTTTTCTTCATGTTCTTTATCACCTTTAGATTTTGACTCAGAATTAGAGCCAGCACTCTTCATAGATGAATTATCAAGTTGCTTTGAATTATTAGAACCATCGTTCATAACACCAGTACCACCAGCATTCGCTGGTGGTGCTGTTTTACTTGCTGGTGGTACACTCTGATAATCATTATTATATTCCATATTGACTACCTCCTAATTCATCTTACCATACTATAACTGCATTTTCACCATAATTTGACGTAAATGCTTTACTTGTGGAATCCAAATTATATTCCATCATCAAATACTGATATAAATCAACAGTCTGATACTGATATTTCAATGAAATATATTGATTAACTGCTGTGGTATATAAACCAACATACTTAATAATATCATTGATATCCTGACGTGTAGATGGCGTGTTAATATCAATTCTTGTACCATCAGTTTTATACCAAATACTATTATTAAGAGGTTCTGCACCTACCATTTGAAGTTTCAAACCATCCAAAAATACACTTGAACTCTTTGCTCCCTGTAACTCTGGTAAAAATCTTGAACCTTCAATCAATGTGGAAGTATACCAATCAAAATCAACACCACCACCATAGATATGTTTAGGCTTGTACACTAATGTATTCTGTTCATCATCAAGATTCTCAAATGTATCACCTGCAATACCTTCTGGTAATTCAGGAACAGACACACCTGCAGCCACAAGATTTTTCTTATAAGCGTTAATCTGAGCTACCAAATTATTAAGCTGTTTTACATCTGCTTTCAAAGTGTCACGTAACTGTTTTTCCTGAGAAACAAGAACAGTATGCTGATACAATTTAACAATATCCAAATCATCTAAGAAATCAACTTGTGTTGATGTCTTACCTGCAGGATTAACAATAATTCTAAACTGGTCATGCTTTGCATAAGAAGCATCCTGTTGTTTCAAAGCATCAGCATCTACATTACCTTCTACTGTTGTCAATACATTGTTATTACGAACAATAATTTCAACAGCCTGGTTCTGGAAACCTGCGGCATCAGTCAAATAAATCATAGAATAACCTGTAGAACCAAATACGTAATAACCGCCAGAAGGCTTATTATATGTAGACGTAGCATATTTACCTTGTGAAACATTATAACCTTTTACATACATCTGATAATCCATTGCATCAATTGACATATATGTCATATCTGACATCTTTAACACAATAGCTATCTTCGTATTATCCTCGTTTCTATAAAATGCAGCAATATTACCTTGAACACCAGATAACGAAGTTGTAAACTGTGATACATATACTGAATTTTCAGTTAAAAAATCAGCATCTTCATCCATTGCTTTAAACTTAATACTAAAGAAATCAACAATTATTAACACTAAACATAAACCAAGAAGTACGCCAAAACATTCGATACTATGACGTTTTTTCCACATTTTAATATCCTTAAACATATATAGACAAACCACCTTTCTGTTTTTTAATTTCTCTGACAAAATAAGCCGACTCAATCGACTTGAATCGAGTTGAATCGGCTTAAAATGTTTAAATGCTATGTAACGATTGTGTTACTGACCTAAAGCGTCAAGAGTACCAGCACCTACGTTAGCAAGCTTCTCAACCTTGGTGAATGCACCTGCACCAACACCTGCGGTACAAAGGAAACCACCTACGAGAATCATACCACCAACCATGAGCCAGTTTGTCTGACCACGACCATGAGACATGAATGCCTTAACAATCTGAATAACGCCTACGATTAAGAGAATAACTCCAAGGAATACCAGGAAATATCCACCCCACTCTTTAGCTTTTGCTGTCAGATTACTGAAGAACTTACCCAAGTCCCAGCTCATCATAATGTTCTGAATATTCATAGTCATCTTTTCTCCTTTCCATGTTATTTCTTGTAACTATGTATATACATAGCAACAAAATGAAGTATTTTGCTACTGATGTTATAATACCAAATTTAAACATAAAAATCAATAGCTTTTTGCAAAAATCAGCAACTTTTTTTAATAATTTATTGATTTATGAGGATTTCCATATATGGTTTTTACTCATTTATCAAATTAAATTTTTTTCACGAAATTTACATAAACCTTAATTTCAATTACTGTAAAGGGTACAAACCTCGTACCCTTTACAGTATAGTATTGAAACATTACTTATTATCAGGTTTACCAAACTTAGGTGGTGTAGAATCATCTTCTGTAACATTTGACTTAAAAGTCTTAGTTCCAGGTGTTACTTCCACTGTCTCATTCTTAGTATAAATGGACTTAGCGTCAAATGAACCCATATGCTTAGTTTCACCTTGAGGTATATCACCTGTAGCCCCACCAGTATTGTCATTCAAAGACTTACCACCATCGTTTATATCAACTGATGTATGCTTTGTATAAATTTGTTTCTCGTCAAAGCTTCCACCATCTCTAACAGAATCTTGTGGTTTAGGACCAAAATTACCAGAACCACCAGTTGTATCATTTACAGTTTGACTGCCGCGATTCAATTCTGTTACCTGATTCTTTGTCCAACGTTGAGTTTCTGTTATACTACCACCATCTAATACAGAATCGTGAAGCATTGAATTAGCATTACCAGAACCACCTGTATTATCAACAAATGTATTTGTGCCCTCTTCAAGAACAGTAACTCTATTTTTCTTAACAACATTTCTCTGAGTGTATTCAGTTGTAGAACCCTCAGTTTCCTGCTGTTGAACAGGTTGAGAATTAGCATTACCAGTTGTAGTATTATTACCCTGTCTTACTTCAGTCTCCTGATTCAAAGTATGAGTATTACGTATTGTACCAGTTGTATGTGTACCATTTGGAACGTTTGTATCACCAGTTGCTACGTAATTATTTACAACATCCTGATAATTATAATCTAACTGTTCAGCTACATTGATAGTTCTATTATTCTGAACATCTTCAGTAGTTGATTTACCTTCTACATGAGCTGGTCCATTATTAGGAACATCAACATTACCGTTACCTAAATTCTGCATATGAACTTCATCATGAATAATAGCTTCAGTTGTATGTGTAGCTTCAATAGTTTCAGTCATATCTGTCATACCAAGAATCTGAACTCTATCCATTTGAGCATCTAAATTACCAACAGATTCCTGAAGAACATTCATCTGAGTCTGAAGTCTCGCATTGATAGTTCTAATAGCTTCAACATCTTCGGTAGAATTCAAATTACCAATATCAGCGGCTGTCTTCTCAAGTTCTCCAACAGTATTCATAATGGTATTAACCTGACGTGTAACAGTAGCCTGTACGGTCTGCTTACCTTCTGCACTTATTGTAGAATTCAAATCAAGCATCTCACCAGCATTTGTATCTAAATTACCAACAGAAGCCTTAATCATAGTTACCTGCTGTCTGATATTAGCCTGAATCTGTTCCAAACCTTCAACAGTTGTTACCTTATTAAGGTCTAAATTCTCATTAGAACTTGTATCAAGAGCACCAGTTGCAGACTTCAATACTCTCATATTCTTCTGCATATTAACTGTTACATCTTCAACCGCTGATTCAGAACGAGAACTATTCAACTGCGATGTTTCACTTGAACCAGTATCAATACCAGATGCTGCATTTCTTACAACATTTACCTGTTGTCTGATGTTAGCCTGTACAGTTTCAACACCTTCTGCAGTTGTTACTTTATTAAGGTCCATTGTAGCTGACTCAATCTCAGCCGATGCAGACTTAATAGCATTAACCTGCTGTTTAATGTGAGCATTAAGAACTTCTCTACCTTCAACAGTAGTCTCCTTAGAAAGTGCTTCTTTATCACTTTCAATAGCAGCCTGAGCATCCTTAATCTTATTCACATTCTGCTGAACTCTCAAATTGATATTTTCAACAGTAGTAGCTTCTTTATCTGAAACCTTCAAATCACTGATACCATTGTTCTTCATATCAAGATTACCAACAGCTGTATTCAACTTCTCAACCTGAGCCTTTTCTTCTACAGTGTAGATTGAAGTCGATTTAGCTTCATGATGTTGCTCAGTTTCAAGGTCTTCATCAGAATTGTTAGCATTGATTTCATTAGCAGAAATCTTAGATTCGTGCTTATTAACCTTAGCTTCTTCCTTAGAATCATATACAGATGTTGTCTTAGCGTCAAGATGCTGTTCAGTTTCAAGGTCTTCCTTAGAATTGTCAGCATTGATTTCATTAGCAGAAACATTAGATTCGTGCTTATTAACCTTAGCTTCTTCAGTTACATCAATCTGACTTGTAACTGTAGCCGATTCATCCTTACCTTCCATTGCAGGAACCTCAGTTGTCTTAGAACCTTCAACTTCAATGCTTCCATCTTTAACTTTAGCCTTAGTCGTAGTTTCAATTTCAACCTTATTTTCCTGGTTAATCTTAGATTCAGCACTTTCAGCAGCAACTTCAGCTTTAACACCTTCAGGCTTAGCACCATTAGCTTTTGCAGCTTCAGATTTAACATTTTCAGCTGTTTCAGCATTATCCTTATCAGCTTGCATTTGAGCAGCCAATTCAGGTTTACTTGTATTCATAGGTTTAACATCACGAGCATTATCTTCTGATTCCTTGCCAGCAAGGTTATCCATAGAAGAAGAAGCACTCTTTATAATACCTGTAGGTGTTTCATTTGTAGACTCAGCGCCAGTAGACAATGATTTACTACGTTTAACACCAAACGTTTTTTCCATAGTTTTAGCCATTTCAGGATTAGATTCTGCTATATTAGCAATACCCTCAGAAATTGCTTCACTATTGTTACCAATAAACTGACTATTAGTTTTAAGAATCTTACCAGCATCACCACTGCCAATAGCCTGTGCAAGATTATCAGCACCAACAAGCGAACCAGCAGCACTTGCGCCACCTGCGGCTGCACCTGCAACACTCATTGCTTCCTTACCTAAATCCATCTTCTGAATAGATTTATTGTTCTTATTAGCATTGACTGCCTTAGAACCATGCATACTAATTTTAGAACCACCTGCTTGTGCTTGTTGAGCTGCAATAGCAGCATCATTATTAAGTCTATTGATTTCAGCTTGATTCTCATCTTTCTTACCTTGAGCTATATTAGACATACCCTGAGCTGCTAAAGCTACATTTCCAGTAGCAGCACCTGCAGCAAATTCAGCAGCACCTACAGCCTGTTTTATACCAGCCGTAGCCTTTTCTTGTTTTTCCTGCTTCTTAGCAGCTGTCTTTGCCTTAGCTGCAGCATCACGATTACGTTCATCAGCGATAGCAGATGATTGACCACTGAAACCAAGATTACCCATAAGAGCAATTGCGCCAGCTTCTTGCTTAGCTTTACGAGCTTCACGCTTCTGTTTAGATTGTGATATCTTACTAGATGTTTGACCTAACGCTGTCATACCAAGAACACCACTAACAGCATCACCACCACCGTTAAGTGCTTGAGGACCCTTAGCTGCACCTTGTGCACTAGCAGCAGCTTGACCAGCAGTTGCACCTGCACCTGCACCAGCACCAGCCATCGCCGCATTAGCTTTCAGCTGAGCATCTGCCAAATCACCAGAAGCTGTACCACCTACAATAAACTTTTGAACAACATTATCAGCCATTTCTTCAAATGTCTTAATAATAGGTTTTCTAAGTCTTATGGCTGTAATTGTAAACCATACTACAAATATAATTACAATAACAATAGATGCTAACTCTAAAATTGTAGCTGCAGTACCAGAACCTATAGTTGTATTAAATGTACCTGTAAAAGCTGCAATAGCATCTACAATTGCATTAGATACAGAATACAATAATTCAGTCACAAGACAATATAAAAACATACTTGCAACGATTTCTACTATCATAAGTACAGTATAAGATACAACTCTAGCTATGGACGCTAAACTACCAAGCATTGCACCTGGTACAGTAACAATCATACGTACACCACGTTTGACATTCATAAGTATCATACCAAAACTATAATAAAAACCTATAACAACTGAACTTATAATTAACGAAATGCATGATATCAATAACAATGTAGATTCTATACCAGTACCAACTAAATTCACAGAATAATGTGATTTACGTACAAAATCAGATGATGAATCATCACTATATAACACAATACTTGAACTTTCAAAATTTGAATTCAAATAATTATATATAGCCATTGCTGATAATTTTAAATTATGTGGCACCATAGTATCAGTACCATATAAATTACGACTACTTGACAAATCTAATACGCCTAACTGACAAGAACCTCCACCTATAGTAGGTACAGATTCCATCGTAAGACCTTGAAACTGATAAGAACCAGGCAATCCATCAACATTACCACTTATAGCAAAAGGATTAGCAGCATAATAGCCATTGCTCATAGGTATAACAGGCATACTAAATCTTTTATCCGATAACGAACCATTATTCAAAATATCATTCGAAGAATCTGACATTTCAATAAATTCTTTCAATGCTGCTGATGCTCCTGCATCAGTAACCATCCAATATCTTGATTTCCATGCTGACTCATAAGCAGAAGATGTAACTTTTGCACCACTTTTATATCGACTTAACAAACTTACACACCAAGTATAAGCTTTATTATCAACAACTGAAGTATCTGCTGCATCTACATCATTCTGAGCATCAGAAACCATACTTGAAATACTATTCATTGAATCTGACAATGACACAGGTAACACACCTGTACCTACTACCGATTGATTTATAGAATAACAAATATTTCTAACATTACAAGCATCACCAGCTATAATTTCGCCATTATCTTTTTTATAATATAAATAATGACCTGATGTACTAGCCCAATCTAATGGCATACCATGATATACCCAGCCTTCAAAATCAACAAATGTACTGGCTATAGATTTTACAGCCATTTGATTTGAACCATTGGTAGCTGAATCCACAAAATTCAAAGCTTCAGTATAAGCTGTTCCTAAAAATGTAATACCACAAATCAAGAAAAATGCCGATACCGAACACGCCGAACACCGTACCCAATCCCCAGGTACCGCCAAGAATCAGACCGAGAATCAGCCAGATAAAGTCCATGCAGATGCGGATAATCG
>JAZSES010000376.1:0-2754 GCA_045531805.1 Candidatus Limenecus sp.
CCAAATAATTTCATCTTACTCTCCATAAATATTTTTATAAAAATTGCAAGGCTTTGTGCGAAGTGTTGCACAAAGTTTTCCATATGTTCTTGCTGTAGTGCCTAGTGCGTTGAAAAATCCAGTCAATCCCAGTAATAACGCAGGCAGTACCATTATTATATTAGCCAACAATACAAGAGCTGTTTTTAGCAAGTACGTATATCTTTTGAGTGGTTTATTATTTTCTTTGAATTTTTCTTGAGTACCAGCAAAACCATTGTAGTAGCACTTTTTCAATATATATGAGATATTTGCCCTTGCTGGAGGTACAACTTCTTCAATAATTGCTTCGTTGCACCAAACTATATTGAACCCCAATTGACTTGCTCTATTAAAGAAATCTCCGTCTTCTCCACCCATAAAGATGTATTTTGTATCAAACATCAGGCCGTAGTCCTTAGTTACATTGGTTGGGAAAAATACGTTTCCAGAAGCGCATCTGTCACGTTTTAGCCCAGTTTTTTTTGTTGTGTTTTGCTTAAACACCATGTGTTTTTTTATGTAGGTTGGGTAATAGTCCTCAAATTTACTAACGGTTGGCCCTGAAATAATATGTGCATCAGGAGTTTTGTTATACATTTTTATATGTTCAACTAACACATTATTTGTTAGTAATTCATCGTCATCAAAGAATAGTATGTGGCTTGCACCCAAATTTACTGCTTCTGTTAAGACTCTATTTCTAGCGTGTGCAATTCCTCTGTTTTCTTCTACAAAGTAGTGCATTTTGCATTTTAACGTTGTTTCAAGCTCTTTAACTATATTATTTGCACTTTGTTCTTTATCATTGTCTACGACTATTATTTCTACTTTTGTATTTTCTGGAAATATCGTTTCATTCACTGATAACAGTGAATTTTTGAGCATTTTGGGGCGCAAACAAGTACAAACAGCAATAACCACATAAGTCACTTCTGTTTTTTCAACCAAAACAGTTGAGTTTTCTTCCACTATCTCCATTAATTCCAGTCTATTAAAAATTATATATTTTACGCATTTTTCATTATATATGTTTTACGATGATTGGGCAATATTATTATCTTCACAATTCAATTCATAGTTATAAAACTTATAACAATAATCATTTTCTCTTCAATTTCGCTAATTAACTATAAGAATTATTGCTTCATAATGCTGTCACAGTTTACAAGTTGAGAGAGGACTTTTATGCGTAGATTTATTATTACAACTGTTTCTTTATTAATATTGAGTGGTTTTTCAGCTCAAAGTGCCTTTTGCGGGATATTGCCAAGCGCACCTTACGACGAAGATACTGCGATTTCAAGAATTTATGAGCGTATGTCTCCTGCAATAGTTTTGGTTGAAGCAGATTTGAAAGATGGCTTGTCTACAGGTACTGGGTGTATTATTGATTCAAGTGGCATTATTCTTACTAGTTCTCATGTTGTTGAAAATGCTCCGTCTGTTCAAATTACGATTTCAACTGGTGAGGTATTTAAAGGCTCTGTAATGTCCGTTATGGGCAAAGAAAATGATTTAGCGTTAATTAAGATTAATTCCAAAAAAGTTTTACCTACGCTTCAGCTAGGCGATTCTGAGAAAGTAAAGGTTGGGCAACGTGTCTTGGCAATTGGTAATCCGTTCGGCTTTAACAATACTCTAACTACTGGTATTGTTTCTAGAATTGATTACTCCAAAAATAAAATACAGACTGATGCTGCAATAAATCCTGGAAATTCAGGTGGGCCAATTATGAATATTCATGGTGAAGTGATAGGTATAAGTCAGTCTATTTATAACCCCGATAATAATATATCAAATATCGGCATCGGGTTCGCCGTGCCGATAAATGAAGCTAAAAACTTTATAAAGTTGGCAATGTCAGATGCCAAAAATATTAAATCAAGTAACTAGTACTTAAACGACCTACCTATATTGTCGCTAAGCATTTTTTGACAAGATTCATATTCAGCATTAATCATTTGAAGTTTTGAATTGTACTGAGCCATCTGAGCATCTAGTTTCTTTTCCATGATGTTCAGTCGCTCTTTACGAGCCTGAAGTTTCTTCAGCATTGGGTCATCAGAATCCAAGTCCGTACCGACGTTAAGTAAGTCTGTACACGTCTTTGACAAATTCATCTTCGCTTCGCTGATTAATTGAACCTTGTATTCAAGGTCTAATCTGTAAAGTAACAGATGCATTAATCTTAGTTGTGACGTTGCCATTCCCATAATTGGCCCACCCTTATCTAGTATTATCTTTGTAGATTGAGCCTGTTTCCTCTGAGGAATACGTGCTCATTATTCTCGGCAATCAATTGTTCCATCTGGTTCAATTTGTACATTTGATAATTTACTCTGTACTTTGCCATTTTGAGTTTCCTATTCATCGTTAGGTAGTCTTTTAACATAGTTGTTACCTGACCTATGAATATTTGCACAGGATTGTGTCTTTTTAGGTAGGATACCAAATATCCGAAGAAGTTTATCATCTTCTGCAAGTTTGTCATTAATGCGTCTTGAAACACGTTCACTCCTTGTCCACACTTGGACCTACACTACAATAAAAACAGAACACCTGTATAAATTGCCCTATATTAATCTTTTTTTAATATTTCTTAATATATGTAATCTATATCACTTCTTGACAGTTTTAACATTGCAAGAAGATTTTTGTGTTCTATATTATCTATCGGCATTATTTTGGAATTCTTGAATATATTGGGGCTGTATAGAAAAGTATTGTAATAAA
>JAZSES010000241.1:0-4032 GCA_045531805.1 Candidatus Limenecus sp.
AATGTGTGAAGAAATTAAAAAAGTTATCTTAGGTGATTTTATTTGTCCTGAATGTAAAGCTCATTTTGACAAAGTTAAAGAATATTTAGATGTATTGAATATTAAATACAATGTAAACAAACTACTTGTTCGAGGATTAGACTACTACAACAGAACAGTGTTTGAAGTAAAATCAAACAATCTTGGATCACAAAATGCTGTTTGTGGTGGTGGTAGATATGATTCTCTTGTTGAAACATTAGGTGGCACGCCTACTCCTGCAGTTGGGTGGGCAATGGGAATGGAAAGATTAAATTCTCTAATTTCTAAACAAGAAATGCCAAGACTTGATGCATTTGTGATATGCGAAGATACAACAGAAGCTTTTAAAATCGTTAATGAACTTAGAGATAATAATATTACAGCCGAGTTTGATTATGCAAACAGAAAGTTCAAAAAACAATTAGATAAAGCTGCTAAAACAGCAAAATATGCAATAATTGCAATGGAAAATGAATTTAAAAATAATACAATAACAATAAAAAATCTTGATACAGCAGAACAAATCACTGTATCAAGAAATGAACTTTTAAAGTATATTGTTTAGGAGTCATATTTATAAAAAAAGACCTGTATAAACAGGTCTTTTCTTTTTATGCAATTTCTTCTTGTTCCTCAACTTCCTTTGTTTTCTTTTTCTGAGGAAGTTTGATAAGCTCAGCAACCTTATCTCTTTTAGTCACCATCTCTTCGGTTACTGTAAATTCAGTAACACCCTCTTGAGCAGGAACTTCGTACATAATATTTAACATTAGTTCTTCAACAATAGAACGCAAAGCTCGTGCACCCGTTTTACGTTTTATTGCTTCTTTTGCAATTAATTCAATTGCTTTTGGCTCAAATTTCAAATCAACGTTATCCATTTTCAACAAGCACTGATATTGCTTAATAATTGCATTTTTAGGCTCTGTCAAAATCATTTTCAATGTAGATTCATCTAATTGATCCAGTACTGCATAAATAGGAACACGCCCAATAAACTCAGGAATTAAACCAAATTTAAGTAAATCTTCTGGTTGAAGTTTCTTAAGCATTTTTTGAGCAGCAATTTCTTTCTCAGCAGCTGTCGCTGGAGCTTTAGCACCAAAGCCCAAAGATGTACCTTCATCAGCTCTTCTTTCTACGATTTTATCCAAACCAACAAATGCACCACCCACGATGAACAAAATATTTTTTGTATCAATTTGAATAAACTCTTGATGAGGATGTTTTCTGCCACCTTGAGGCGGAACATTTGCAACAGTGCCTTCTATCATTTTAAGAAGAGCCTGTTGTACACCTTCACCTGACACATCTCTTGTTATACTAGGGTTTTCTGACTTACGAGCAATCTTATCTATCTCATCAATATAAATAATGCCTCTTTCTGCTTTTTGAGCATCAAATTCAGCACTCTGATATAGACGAAGAAGAATGTTCTCTACATCATCACCTACATAACCAGCCTCTGTCAATGTTGTTGCATCAGCTACCGCAAATGGAACATCAAGCATTTTTGCTAAAGTTTGAGCAAGCAAAGTCTTACCAGAACCAGTTGGACCAACTAACAAAATATTACTTTTCTGTATTTCAATGCCAGTTGCATCTTTTTCAGTAGCATTATGTGCAATTCGCTTATAGTGGTTGTATACAGCTACAGACAATACTTTTTTGGCATCATCTTGCCCAACTATGTGTTCATCTAAATAAGCTTTTATTTCATGAGGCTTTGGCACTGATGAAATATCAGCTTCTTTAACTTCATCTTTTTCGCCTTTATCTTTGTTTTCAAAGAATTCTTCGTCCAAGATTTCGTTACACAACTCAACACATTCATCGCAAATGTATACCTCTGGACCAGCTATGAGTTTTTTTACTTGGTCCTGAGTTTTACCACAGAAAGAACATTTTAAACGACTGTCATCGTGTTTTACCATTAAATTTCTCCTATTTTAAGCTGATTACTCAGCTTTTGGATGATTATCCATTGAAATAACTCTATCAATCATTCCGTACTCAAGAGCTTCTTCCGGAGTCATGATATAGTCTCTATCTGTATCTTTTTCAATTTTTTTAATAGACTGACCAGTATTTGAAGCAAGAATTTCATTCAAAGATTTTTTAATTCTCAAAATTTCAGCGGCCTGAATTTCAATATCAGTAGCTTGACCTTGAGCACCACCTAAAGGTTGGTGGATTAAAACTCTTGAATGAGGAAGAGCAAGTCTTTTACCTTTTGTACCGGATGAAAGCAAGAACGCCCCCATAGAAGCAGCTTGTCCTAAACAAATTGTAGAAACATCTGAACGAATATGTTGCATTGTATCATAAATAGCAAAACCAGCTGTTACACTGCCACCAGGAGAGTTAATATACAACATAATATCTTTTTCTGGGTTTTCAGAATCCAATAATAACATTTGTGCAACAACTAGATTAGCAACCATATCATCAATTGGTGTGCCCAAGAAAATAATTCTTTCTCTAAGCAATCTAGAAAATATGTCAAATGCACGTTCTCCGCGACTGGATTGTTCTACTACTGTTGGTACAAAACTCATAAATTTGCCCTTTCGATCTTCTTTAACTCTAATACTTTACATTATAATCTTACTTTGTAGCTTCCGCAACGAACTTGATATTGTTGTTATCAAGAAGGAATCTTGTAACTTTCTGACTCAAAGCTTGTTGTGAAAGTGACTGAATTAAACCAGCATTTTTTCTGATTTCTCTAAATATAGTATCTTTATCAGTATGATACAAATTAGCCATCTCACCTAATTTTTCATCCAAGTCATCTGCAGTAACTTGAATATTCTCAAGCTTAGCAACTTCAGACATCATAAGTGAATTTTTAATTCTATTGAGTGCTTCCTCTTTTAATTCAGAATTAACTTTATCAGCACCATCGTTTTTCAAGACTTCTTCCCAAGCAACACCAGTTTGTGCTAATTTTTGTTTAAATTCTGCAACTAAAGCTTGTTTTTCTCTTTCAATCATTGAGTCTTGAACATCAACTGACATTTTCTCTAAAACTGCTTCAAAAACTTTATTAGCAGCTCGTTTGTCATTTTCAATTTTTGCAGAATTTGTCAAATATTTTTCAATATCGGCCTTTAATTCGTCTAAAGTTTCAAATTTGCCAACTTTTTTAGCTAAGTCATCATTAATCTCTGGCTTAACTTTGGCTTTAATCTCATTCAATTTAATTTTAAATTGAGCTGGTTTACCGTTTAATTTTTCATCGTGATAATTTTCTGGGAAAGTGACATCAATAGTAAATTCCTCGCCAGAATTATGACCAACGATTTGTTCAGCAAAACCTTGAATAAAGTTACTATTTTCCAAATCTAACATATAATTTTTAGCAGAACCGCCAGAAATAGCTTCTCCATCAACAAAACCGTCGAAATCAATCAGAACAACGTCTTTATCACTAGCTTCTCTGTCAGCAACAGTCTCAAAAGTAGTGAATTTAGAAGCCAATTCGTCTAATTCTTTATCCATTGCATTTTCAGCTGGCTTAAACTCTTCAACTTCCACTTCCAAACCTTTATACTGTTCAAATTTTACTTCTGGCTTAAGCTCCATTTTAGCAACAATACTAACTGGTAAACCTAATTCAAAATTATATGATTCTAGATATGGCTCTGTAATCAAATTCAAATTATTTTCTGTAATAGCTTTAGAAAAAGCCTCTGGTAATATTGCATCTAACACATCTCTCTTGATAGCTTCAACACCGATGTTTTTCTCAAGAATAGCTTTTGGAGCTTTACCTTTTCTAAAACCCGGAATATTTACTCTTTGTGCAAGTCTTTTACAAGCTTTTGCATATTCTTTTTCAGCAACTTCTGCATCGATTTCTATATCGACTTTAACTATATTACCTTCTAATTTTTCAACTGTTGTTTTCATTTCTCTGTCCTTATCCTTATCTAGTTATTAAAACGACGATTTTATATGGGCATAACTCGCCCTATTGTTATTTCTTGTATAAATTATATTATAAAA
>JAZSES010000232.1:0-6555 GCA_045531805.1 Candidatus Limenecus sp.
ATAAGTACTCTTGACATAAGCGTTTCCTCTTGTGGTTTTACTCTCTTCTGTTGTGTTTTCTCTTGTTTCTCTTAATTATCTCTCGTACTTATATAAACAATTTTTTGAAATAAAAATTGCCTATTTTATATATAAAAAGTATATTTCTCTTAACAAAACTTAACAATAATCAGGAAAAACTAACAATAAAGCTTACTTAAGAAACAAAACAATTAGTCGCAGTATGTATAAATTCAATAATTTGAGAAAAATATTGCAAAGACGATGCACCATTAATAATAATATCAGCATCTTGCTTAGATGGTCTAATATACTTATCTGCGGCTGCTCCGACATATTCCCAGTGCTTCAGAGCATTAGCTTCATCTTGATTTCTTTTTGCAGCCCTATCCATAAACCATTGCTTTTGAATTTTAGGATCAGTGTCAACGTAAATTTTTACATCTAATAGATCTTTTACATCTTTATACATAGCCGCCATACCCTCAACCAGAATAAACTTCTTAGCTGAAATAGGTATTGATTTTGGAACACTAATACCAGTTCCATTTATAAGATATTCAGGTGCAAGTATATCAATCCCATTTGATAATGCTGTCAAATCCTCTTTAAGCAAATCCAATTGAAAACTTTCAGGAGAATCAACATCATAACCATTGTCACGAAGTGCATCAAATGTTCCATACTTTTTAATTAAATCCGAAATATCATTAAAATAATTATCTATACTCAAAAATTCCAAAGGAAAATTTAATTCGTTACTAGTTGCTTTAATTTGCTTACAAATAGTCGTTTTTCCACTGGCAGATTCACCGGTGACACCAATTAAAAACTTTTTATTAGGATTTTCAATTAAACGACGAGAAAACTTAGAAATAAAATTGGGATTAATTTCCTGAAAAATAGGTCGTTCATTTTTTTTATCATACTGAAGTATTTGCTTGAATTTTGTTTGCAAATAAAAAGCAAGAAACTCACGACCTGTCTTAGTTGAAAAATCAGGTTTAATAATTTTGTCTTTCGACTTTTGTTGTTTATCAATTAACATTTGCATACAATACCCAATACTTCTAAATTTTTAAAATTGCTAAAATTTCAGTAAAAGTTAATAAATATTAAGCACTTTTATAGTAACAAAAGTGCTTAACATTATCTTATACATCAGGTAAATCACCCATAACAACTGCAGTTTCAGCAGAATCTAAATGAAACGCACTATGGAGTGCTTGGATAGCAGCTTTTGATTGATATTTTTCAACCAAACAACTGATTTTAATTTCACTTGTAGAAATCATTTTAATATTGATATTGCTTTCTGCTAATGCTTTAAACATGGAAGCAGCAATACCAGGCCTATCAACCATGCCTGCGCCAACAATAGAAACTTTTGCAATATCTTCATCAACCAAAACACCAGAAGCACCTATTTCAGAAACACTTTGCTTAACAATATCCATTGTTTTAGCATAATCCGAAGCGGTAACAGTAAACGCAATGTCATTCGTATCATCATTACGTCCATAAGACTGAATAATCATATCAACACTTATATCAGAATTAGAAAGCAATTCGAATATTTTTGCGGCATTACCTGGTTTATCAGGTACATCAGTAACAACAATTCTAACCTGTGACAAATCGGCAGCGACGCCCGCAACCGGTTTATTTATTTCCATTTCATCGACTCCTATAATATAAGTACCTAAATCATCAAGTTTAAATGTGCTTCTAACTCTTAGCGGAACTTGATATTGTTTTGCTGTTTCAACTGAACGAGGGTGTAAAACATTGGCACCAACGTGAGCTAGTTCTAACATTTCCTCATAAGATATTTGTGACAATTTTGTTGCGTTAGGAACGATTCTAGGGTCTGTTGTATAAACCCCTTCTACATCGGTGTATATGTCACATCTATCAGCTTTTAAAGCTCCTGCTATCGCAACTGCAGAAGTATCTGAACCACCTCTACCAAGAGTTGTTATTTCCCCTTCTGGAGTTACACCTTGAAAACCCGCAACTACAATTATTTCACCTTTAGCTAAATGTTCTTTTAGCTTATTTGTTTTAATATCAACAATTCTAGCTTTAGAATGAACACACTCAGTTATGATACCAACCTGCATAGCATTCATACTAACTGCAGCATGTCCTTGCGCTTGAATTGCCATAGTGAGCAATGCAATAGAAACCTGCTCTCCAGTAGCAAGTAACATGTCCATTTCTCTAGAATTTGGATTTGGAGAAATTTCATTAGCCATCTTAACCAAATAATCAGTAGTGTGTCCCATCGCAGAAACAACGACTATAACATCATTACCATTATTTTTTTCTCTAATAACAGCTGATGCTACATTTTTGATTTTATCGGTATCAGCGACTGAAGTACCACCAAATTTTTGAACAATAATTCCCACTATATATCAGCCTCAATTTTATACTTATCTATTAAAATATTTTTTAAAACTAGTACCTTATCGTTATTATACAGCTCTAAAATTTTATTACAATATTCTAAAGATGTATTAACCAAAGTTTGTGAAATTTCTTCACCATAATGTTCTGGATTAACAATTCTATCAAACAACCTGGATTCAAGCTCGTCGTACTCATGTGACTTAATACAGTCAGGTGATACCTTGTGTAAATTTTCAAAACATTTACTATAATCTTTCAAATTCAAATAAGATTCACAAAGCCCTAGATAAGCCAAGTCATAATTTTCATCCAACAAAATAGCACTTGAAAACTTTTCCACAGCTTCAGAAAACTCGCCCAGTTTCATGAGCACAACACCATAAGCAAAGTTTGAATAAGGTAAATCTTTATTTTTTAAATACGCAGCCCTAGCTTTTCTTTTCGCATCTTGAAAATCACCAATCTCAATAAGCATATTAGAATAGTTCAAATATCCTTGGATAAAATCAGGACAATACTCTATACATTTTTTGAAATAATAATGAGCATTTTCATAATCTTTCTTTTGATGATAACAATTGGCAATACTAAAATATATTGAATAGTTTTTCTTATCAGCCTCAAATGCTAATTTATAATAATCTAAAGCTCTATCATAATCTTGTCTATTGTATGAAACCGCCGCTAAGTTATACAAAGCCTGTGAATGACTCGGATTAAGTTGCAAAACTTTTTCAAAAAATTCCTCTGCTTGTGTAACTTCTTTTGATAGCAAAAAATTCACTCCAAGATTAAACAAAACAGTTTCTTGATTTGGCTCAAGCATTAATGCTTTATAAAGTTTTTCTCTAGCCAATTCTAATTGATTATACCTTTGAAGCGCAGTACCCCAATTGGAATAAAATCTAGTATTAGTATTTACATCAACCTTGTTTTCAGCTTCAGAAAACAAAGCCAAACATCTCTCAGACTGACCCAAATTCATACAACTATCAGCCATAATGATATAAGGTTCAACTTGCAATTCATCTACTTCATGCGCCTGAGTTGCACACTCTAATGCCATATTATAGTCTTGTAATTTTATGTAGCATAATGCCATATAATACAATGCATCGTATCGATTTTCGGTATATACAAGACAATGGCTAAATTTTTTGATAGCATCGTCAAATTTCTTTTGCTCAAAAAGCACCAAACCCCACAAAAAAGGAGTAATAGGATTCAGTGGATTTAACGAAACAGATTTTTTAAATTTTTCTTCAGCCTCAAAAGGTCTATTAGCTTTAGCTAATGCAATTCCCCAGTTAAGATATATATCAGCATCCCTTGGTGCATATTTTTGAGCCAAATTAAAAATATCTATTGCACCTTTCAAATCTCCTATTTCTGAAAGAGCTGTCCCCCACATTGAATAAGCTTTTGAATTAAGTTTATCTATTTTTACAGCTTTTCGAAAATTCTTAATAGCACCCTCATAATCTTTTTGTTTCATGAGAGCAATTCCAAGATTTATATAAACACTAGGATTTTGATTTGCCATTAGAGACGCAGTGCTAAGCTTTTCAATAGCTTCGTCAATATTTCCATCATCAGCGAGTTGAATACCCCAATTCATATATGCAGTATTAGGCAAACAAGCAACTGCAGAAGAATCTTTATACTCTTTAACCAGACCATCGAACTTATTAATATAAGACTGAATTTCATCTTTTAACTTTAATATTTTATTTTTCATTAGTCCTTAACTCAATAATATTATCAACAACCTCTCTAAACGCCCCATCACCAGCACAAGATGTTGTTATTTGCACATGATTAATTTGTTTAACTTTATAATTTGCTTCAGGCACAGAAACCGCATATTTAGTATTACTCAAACAATCAATGTCATTAATATCATCACCAATATAAATTATCTCATCATCTGACAACCCATACTTTTCTTTTATTTGTAGAAATACTGGATATTTTATTCTTATACCTTGATGTATATCTTCTAAATTAAATTTTTCAGCAATATAATCAATTTCTTTACTGCACTCACCTGATACAATTGCAACATTTATACCATTCTTAACAGCAAGAGACACCCCCATAATGTCCTTGTAACTAATTTTCTTTAGCTTTTCAGTGGGACTTAATACAAAAACTGAATTGTCAGTAAAAATGCCATCAAAATCACTAACAATCATTTTTATTTTTGACGATAAATCTAGAGTTCTATACATTAAACAGTAACTCCACATACTTTTCTAAGCTTAGCTCTCACAGGAATTTCTGAATCATAAACTACTTTATTGCCATTACCAATAATACTTTTTACTTCTCTAATATCACGAACCATTCTTCTCAAGCCTTCAGGCTCAAGACTAGCTGCCTGATCAGACCCCCATAAAGTTCTATCAATAGTAATATGTCTCTCTACTGCAGAAGCTCCTATTTGAACAGACAATATTGACGGTAGCAAACCTCTTTCATGTCCACTATACCCAATAGGACAAGAAAACTCTTCTTTGAAACGTTCTATTACTTTAAGATTAATTTCATTATGATTTGTTGGATAAGTAGATGTACAATGAAATATCACCAAATTATCCTCACCCAATAAATCAACTGCATGACGAATTTCAGCCATCGTACTCATTCCAGTTGACAATAAGATAGGCTTACCTGTTTTTTTTATGTGTAATAATAATTCATCATCTGTCAATAAAGCAGAAGCAATTTTATGACAAGGAACATCAAATTGCTCAATAAAATCAACAGAATCTTTATCCCAACAAGAAGCAAACCACATTATCTTTTTAGTTTTGCAATAGTCATCTATCTCGCAATAATCTTCATAAGAAAGCTCTAATCCATTTTTCAAGTCCCTATTTGTGCTGCCATAGTAATTAGGACGATAAACATCCAATTCTTCTGGAGTATAAACCTTTGTAACAGTTCTTTTTTGGAATTTTACGGCATCACAACCTGCCATAACAGCTTCATCAATCATTTTTTTTGCCAAATCTACAGAACCATTATGATTTATACCAATCTCTGCAATTATAAAGCACGGTGCATTATCTGAAATCAATTTATTGCCAATAGAAACTTCTTTTCTCACTTATTACTCCATTCAATTAACTTACAACAGCAACTTTTAACAACCTACAAACGAAATCCAATTCGGAATTAAGTCCAGTTTTTATACTTTTTGTATAAATCATCAATGTTGATTGTTTCATCCAAATCATCTTTTTCAACTGTAGTACTATCCTTCGTTTCAACCAGTAATTGATTACATTCGTCGAACTCTTTTAACAAAGTAATTTGTGATGGAGTAGATCCAACAAGAAGTACTTTTCCATTCATTTGAATAGAGTATAAATGTCTTTGTTGTCCTAAAGGCATAGACTGAAGAACATTAAACTTATAATTATCTAAATCATCTTTAGTCAATTGTTTAAGCTTGTTTCTATTTACAATATTTAGCTTGCTATATATCCAACCAGTAACATAAATCAAACCTATGACTATAACCATTGATACAATCAAATTTAACAAACTAGGCATTCCAGATATATCACTAGACATAGCAGATTTCATTGACTGAGGTATTTCCACAGCAAAAGCAGGACTTAATTGCAAAAATAAAAAAACTAATAAGAATTTAAATTTATCCATTTCTCCACCCCATAATACTTATCCAACATAGTGTCAAATTGTCAATCACACTCATAAAGACATATTAACACAACTAAGCCAAACCTCTCACGTTTTTTAAATATTATTAAGAAATTAGTCAACCAAAAAGATGAAAATAGCCAATCAAATTCAAATTAATAACTCAAAAGCCGATAAAATATAAAGAGGTGACACGATGGAATCAACAATAATTTATCCAGCATTGGTATACAAAAACAATAGAAACAACATATATGTAGCAAATTGCATTATAAAAAAATTAATTGGATATGGACACAATGAAAAAGATGCAATAGCAAATCTTGAAAATTTGCTCAACCAAGTAAAGTCACAATACGAAATAAAAATAAAACCAGTCTACCAATTTTTACCAGAATTGAGTGATATTAGCTAGACTTAACCAATTCTTAACATGTGCATTAACCTGCTTGACCACCAAATCAACAT
>JAZSES010000099.1:0-2841 GCA_045531805.1 Candidatus Limenecus sp.
TTACCACCTGTTAAATTTTGTTTACCACCCCCATCAATTTTTTCTAATTCTGAGGACATGGCTGGTAAATTTTGTTTACCACTAGTAAATTTTAAACGCAGTTCATTAATATCTGGTACGCTATATTCGCAAAATTTAACATTGTTTATTATGTTTTCATATTTTATAATAAATCCGTTTGATACTAAATTTTGTAAATTTTTAATAACACATTGTTTTGAACATCCGGTCCATTTACATAAATATTTTAGGCCTCCGTGAAATCTACTTTCACCATCTTGTGAAAACCCATAAATTATTGAAAATATAATCAAATCATTACCTTTTAATTTTAATTCATCTACAGCCCAACCCGGTATTAAAATATAATTATTTTTAATTTTATCGGTATCCATAATTAATTCTACACTTTCTAATTAAATAAATTAATCTTAATTATTTATTTAGTCATAATTTATTATAAATTTAGTATTTCACCTGTTTCTTTATCTATATCTAAACCAGCTTCTATTGCTGATTCAATACGATTGATTTCACCGTGATGTTTTATATGACACTTATAACACAATAATTCTAAGTCATCATCAATGACTTCAGGCTTATGTTCCTCGCCATGATGAATATACGTATTGTGATGCACGTTTAATTTTGACATTAAGTGATATGTTTCACCGCATCTATTACAAGTAAAATTTCGTTTAATTTTAATATAGTGAGATATTATTTCCCAATACATCGTATGCAAGAATTCTTCGTATGTTAAATTATCTAATATGTAGTCGCACACTTGATCCCAATCTATTATTATAGGTGTTCCATCCGGATATTTAGGATTAATCATGTGTTCATAAATGCTTGAGATAGAGTCTTTCTTTTTAAAATGTTTGTTTGGTTTTAAATACACTTTAATAAAATTTTGTGTAGCTTCAGTCATAGCTCTTTCTTTTGCTATTCTCTTTTTATGCTGAACACTAACTAAAGCTATTGGTTCTTCATACACTGTGTATATAGTATTCCAACAGTCAACATCAGAATTATTAATATTTGATTTTATATAACCTAAACTTTCTAGTTCATCAAATGATGAGTATAGTTGAACTGGATATATTTTATTATGTCTTGCAACTGATTTACCGGTTAAAATGAAATCATCTGGTTGTGATAATATCCATAATAATAGACCTTTAGATTTAAATGACATTTTACTGTGATTTAAAATCCTATGTATTACATCATAATGTGAAATATTTTCACTTCTAATAATCATATAATAATTTATCCTTTTAAATAATTTTATAACGCTAATAAGTGCTAATCCTATTAAAATAGCCTCAAATGACCAAGTTATTGAACATTGAGGCTATAATTACTTATTAAATTTATTAATAATTATACTGTTCTGGTATATCAGTATAATTAGAGTTATTTTGCTGTTCAGCATTAGATTGAAATGTTGTTGGCGGAGCTACCGGTATTTTACCTAATATTGAATCAATTGTATATTGTACTTGATTATCAACTTCACCATTTACTGTATTCCATAAATCTGCGCGTATTTCAGCAATTTTTGAATCATCTAAAATTTCACGAGTCTCTGAAAATTCAAATGAATACCAAGTTTCGTTTAATTGACTTGACACTCGTGATACTGCTCTTATAGCTTTAATTTTAAATGGCTTTTCTGAAATTTCATCCACAGCAGAATCTTCATATAAGTCTTGCATAGCTATATCTACAACAGTTCTGCCATTCATATCAATATCATTTCTAATTGTTTTATTCGCATCTTTAGTCATGTAATAATTTTCCTTTCAATATTAAAATGCTGATTTTGGTTTTCCTGACAGTCTAATTGATTCTGTTATACTAACTGTAGTAAACTTTTCAATTTCTGAAGGGTCTACTTCACGTGTGTACGTTAAATTCTCAAGAACGTCTAAATCAACAACTTCAACTCGTTTAACTAAACCTTTTATTTTTAAAGATTTGCAGAATTTAAGTAAACCTTCCTGATCAATTGATTTACGACGTGTTTCACTAAACGTACACTTTATACCATCAATTTTAATAGAATCCATATTTAAATTTTTCATTTTAGCCAAAACTGAAGACTTTTTATCATCTAACATTGTTTTCGCTATTTTTTGTTGTTGGTCTAAATTGTATAATTCAATTATTTCTTTTGTTAATGAATTATATTCTGCAGTATTAATAACTGGCGCATTAATTTCAGCAACTACATTAGATTGTTGCTGATTTGCAATTTGTTGACCTACATTTAATCTACCCATAATTTATTCCTCACTTTTATCATTATTAATTATTTTAACAATACATCCGCTGTATGAATTAAAATGAAAATTTTTAGTTGGGTGAATATTATTTAAATAAGAACTAAATATAATTGCACTTTTAGGCAGTGTAGTCGGCAATAATTGCCAATAGTCTATATCATATTCTTTAACTGAATCATCAATCCACTTTTCTCCAGTGTATCTTAAAACTGTAGGTATAGGATAACCCTTAACATGAACAATAAATTCAGGTTCAGTATGATGCTTATTATAAAAATGTTCAACCCAATCAGAATCAGGCAAATACTCTTCAACACTATACCAATGACCTTCTTGCGCAGTGTAATTACTCATAATATAAATACCTTATAATTATCCTTTCTTAAATAATTTAGATTTAATCTTATCTTCAAGTAGAATAAATTTATCTTCATTGAATACTGACCAAATAGCGAAACCTACTAACAGTATCTCAAATACAGTAACAATAATCATAATATAATACCTCACAAAAATTATTTTTAGTTTACTTTATTATTATATCACA
>JAZSES010000021.1:0-10298 GCA_045531805.1 Candidatus Limenecus sp.
ATAAAATCAATCATAAACAAAAATGCAAAACACAAACCTACAAGCATGATATGTAACAGTCATCGTCATATTTATGATTTAATCCTAAAGCATTACGACAAGACAAAATACCAAGGTATCAATCTTGTCAACATAGATATGCACCATGATATGTTCAATGATAACCCAGAATTAGACTGTGGTAACTGGGTTAATCACATAACAAAGGCTATACCTGATTTCAAACTAACATGGATAGCCAATCCAATATCATTATCAGCTTATGGTTTAGACTCTGATGAATTCTGCATGATACAACATGATTTTGAAAATATCAAAGATATAAAATTTGATATAATATTTTTATGCAGGTCAGATATATGGTTACCTCCACATTTAGATATATATTTCGACGAATTAGTACAATGTTTCACTAAAAGATATCAAAATATCTTGGCTGAACCAAGCGTATTAAAACCAAGAGATATGATGCCACATGTTCAACAACTAAAACAAACTTATGAAAATATGAGGGAACAATATGAGAATAAGCTTGAATAATGGAAATGGAGCCAAATGCGACCTATGTCCAAAGATATTAAATCCTTTTGACATATATCGTATTACAGGTTATTCCACAATTCCAGGAAAACACTATCCAAAAGTTTCATCTGATATTACAACAAAAAAATTACAAACATTTCACTTATGTGAAGATTGCTACAATCGTCTCATCATGAAAATAGAAACCAAAAACATTTAAAACGTAATATTTTCGATTTTAAGCTTATTTCGTTTAATATACTATAAACTTTACAATAACCAACTTAAAATCAAAATTTGGAGCTTATACGCGCCTACAGGAGGTATTTATGAATAACATAACAGACTTATTTGTCAAGATTTGTGTAAATGCTTATCTATCAACAGACATTAACGACAAGACAAATCCAACGCCTATGAATTATAGGAGAGGAGACCTATATCAATGGGCTAAAGAAGCTTTTGAAAAAGGTCAACCATACTTTTATTGTGAACCTGTAAACCCAGATAAGCCCTACGGTAAACTTCAGCTTTGTGAACCTAAATATGAATACAAGCTGAAAAGAAACTTAACCGAAGAAGAATATCAGATATTATTAAACTCACTTATAACAACAAAAACACTATAAACATCATTTACAGAAAGGTTGTGAAATAATGAAATATCGTTCTGAAAATTTATGGGGTGAAGGTTACCGTGATGCCGCAGCAGTAATGGCTCACGAAACATTTGAACTTGCCAATACAGATATCTTAATTACATTAAGAGAAACAATATTAAAAGACTCACCATATGCTGAAAAATTAGAAATTCTTGAAGAAGAACTTAACAATGCTTGTGTGGCAGATGGTGACACCAATGGATTATTATATAACATCATAACATCACATAACAGTAATGATGAAAACAGTCCAAGTGTACGATTCTTCAAAGAAATCTTACAAGAAATCAAACGAATTACGGGCAAAGACATAAAATACTGTTTATGGTTATGTGATACGCCTGAAGATGTAAAACGTTATGATATTCACAATGAACTTGAAGACAAAGACATTGATGTTTACATCGAATCTGACATCATTTTATCCAATATTGGCGTTGATGGTTGTTTGTATGGTTTTGAAACGCTACCTGGACCAATAACAACAAACGAAAAAATAGTAAAAGACCCTGAAATTACAATTCATGATTCAGGTATTGCTATTTATCATGTACCATCAAAAACATTTTATTGTGGTTATAATCAATTTGATAAACAGCCTAGAAAGGCTAAAATATACCACAAAGAATCTTATGTGAAACAAGCATTAGATACAATAATCAAAAATGGTCATGATGAAAATAAATCCGATTACAGACAATGCACTGTCAATATCATTGTAACTGAAATGAAGGAGATAACATAATGGAAAAACCAAACACACCTAACCTTGATAAAATGTTGGAAATCCAAGATAAATCACAAATTTGTGGTGAATTTTTAGAATGGCTTCAGAAAAAATATGCAATGTTCAGACTAGATATATCACGACCCGACCCCTTTTATCATGGGTCTGGAGACTACATCAACATTGAACATATTCTTGCTGAATTTTTTGGTATTGATTTAACATTAGTAGAACAAGAACGACATGCTATAATCCAATACGAAATGAACAAAATTCAGGTAATAAAACCTAAATCAAGTGATGTTATCACAAAAGGTCTAAAAGCTACAAATCCAACAGGTCTAATTGACAAAGATTATAGAAAGGAAAACTAAATATATGATTACA
Organism: Candidatus Limenecus sp.; assembly: GCA_045531805.1. Lineage (GTDB taxonomy): Bacteria > Cyanobacteriota > Vampirovibrionia > Gastranaerophilales > Gastranaerophilaceae > Limenecus. The sequence goes on from JAZSES010000021.1 coordinate 2,299, forward strand.
CCTGAAAATATTAAAACAATTGATATCAACAAAGTTGATATGGCTAAATTAGAAACCATGATTGATGATAGTATCAAGAGATTTCATGGTTCATATCCATGGGAAACAGCTATCATTGACGGTGAATATCCCGTAGAAGTAAGAGATAAGATTGCACTCAAATATAAAGAATCTGGTTGGAATCATGTATACCACAGAACAACATCAGAAAATGGTGAAAGAGCAGGTTTAACAAGTTTTGTATTTTCAACAGAACCATTAAAACCTGAATACACAAAAAATTATCACGAAGTGTAAAGGAGAAAATAAACATGTCAAAAACAATGAACATCATAGGTAAGTTTTCAAAAAACAAAAACTACACAATTGTTTCTGTTGAAAACAAACTATATGCTCTTCTCAATTTAAAAGATGATGGTTCTTATGATAAAAAATTTGAGTGCGAACAATTCGGTTCTAATTTATACGGAATCGGAAAAGAAATCAAATGAGGTGATTAAATCATGATAATCATATGCTTTATTGATAAAGATGAAAACGGAGAAGAAATCCTCAGATGGAAACCTTATAATGGTACATTACTGGAATTTGAAAAAGAGTATCCACAATATAAGGTCAGATACGTTTTCACAAAAGAAGATAATTTACTACGCTAAAATGAAAGGAGTACAATCATTATGAGACTTATCAACAAACTATTAGAATTAACAAAAATAGCTCTTAATGCTCACCACATTATTGATTTACTTGAAAGCATTGGTCTTGAAGTAGAACCAACAGGTAAACATAGTCTTAGTGACAGTGTTTTTGCAATTCTTACCGATTCAACAAATCTCATCATGCTGGAATCAGGACTAAAACATGCAACAAACTTTGAAGATGTACAAGAAAAATTAGATACCATGTTATCACGTCACAAAGACATCAGAGATATATCAGAATTTGAACAATTCTTTATATCAAACAATGCTAACGTATATCATAGACATACAGAAAATACAGAACCTGAAAACATGACTGTAAAACACTACAATGAAGTGTTCTTACCATCCATTGATAGAGCTAAAGGTTTTATCAACCGTTTTGAGCTTATCATTGACCATATGGATGAAACCAAAGTTGACCATAAGGAAGTACGTAGATTGTTTGACTTATACGGCTTGACAGATGATGTTAAAGACCTTATTATTAAGTCGCTGGAATACTACAGACAGCACGAAGGTCTGGACAAACTTGAATCTTATACAGATGTCAAACTTGATTTATTCAATAATCTTATGTACTGTCCTCATTGTGGTGAATCTATCGGAGCTGCTTGTGACTGGACTCCAAATTACTGTTGTAATTGTGGAAAACCGCTAACTGGTGGTAATGGGAGAGGAGAGTAGCATGGACACAGATAAAGTAATCAAAAATCTTGAATACATTCGAAGAATTGCTGGTTTACCTGAACAGGGCGATAATTGGGCTCCAAATGCCTCCACAATTGCCATTGACCATGCTATCGAAGCTGTAAAATTCAAAGAAGAACTCAGTAAAGAACACAACCAAATTCAATACACTGATGTTCCTGGTCATACCAAATATCTACAAGGCTTTGACATGCCAATTATGATTAACAGCATATGGTCCACATCATCCGATTGTGAACCTTCAACTGTTAGTGAAATGCATATAGGTAAACACAAAGATAAAGATGTTATTCTTATAACACCTGAAATAATTGCATTACCCGAAACAGAAGACAATCCTAGCACAAATATACTTGATAACAAAAAAGATTACGCTATGTTATTAAGTCTATTGACTAAATACTCACCCGAAAGTATTGCTAGAGTAATCAATTACAAACTATACAAAGAAGATAAAGTTAAAATAGTCAATGATATCGTGCTTGATTTAGCTGGTTTAAAACATTACGAATAAGGAGGACAATACAAATGACAGAAATTTATGATAAACAAATACTGTCAAATCAAAACAAAAACCCTTGGGATTATTCAAAAGACGGAATAACTCCAAAATCTGACGGAATTGAACCATTAGCAGAAACAGACAGAAATCTTGATGTTGGTGATGTAATCAATATCAATGGTACAGCTTATGTTGTCGGTATACTTAGCAACAAAGGCAGTAACACCATAGCTGCTTATGTTACAAAATTAAGCAATCAACGCATTTTCATTGGTAATGAAAAACCTAAAACAATTTTCAATGCTACTTACATGACATGTCCATATTGCGGCTACGAAGATAACGATAATTCCGACTATGATGACTCTGATGATAACTGTATATGTCCAAATTGCGGGTCTACATTCAGTTATGAGCGTGAAATAACAGTAGCATACAACATTGAACCAAAATATCGTAGTCCAATGCTTAAAATCTAAGGAGGCATCACATGGATAACAAAATAAAACGTATACACGAACTGGTTGATAACCTCAACCAGATGCGTGATGTTTATTTCAAAACAGGAGATGAACTGGTATCAAACTACGAATATGACGCTTTATTTGATGAACTCACAGAACTGGAAGAAGAAACAGGTATTATACTTCCTAATTCACCAACAATTAACGTTGGCGCTGATGAATCAGACATCCCTGGTCAAAAAGAAGCGCATGAATATCCAGCACTATCTTTACCGAAATCAAAACAGACATCTAAACTTGAAAAATGGGCACAGGGTAAACCATCTGTACTAAGCTGGAAATTAGATGGTCTAACACTTGTTGTGACATATGACAACGGTAAAGTATCAAAAGTAATAACAAGAGGTGATGGTATTATTGGTACCAATATCACACACAAAGCTGCTGGTATTCAAGGTATCAAAGAAACCATTGATTACAAAGGACATTTAGTAATCAGAGGCGAAGCTTACATCACCTATTCAGATTTCATACAGTATATTACAGAATATGATGCTAATTACAAAAACCCTCGAAACCTTGCATCTGGTAGCTTAACTCTTGAAAGTATTGAAGCTATAAAATCTCGTAAGGTTAAATGGATGCCATTCACATTAGTACATATTGATGAAAATATACCAACCTGGACTGAACGTATGGAATTTCTGAAATCTTTAGGTTTTAATACAGTTGATTACATCAAAATTGACAATCCTACAGAAGAAAATATTCAAAACAAAATCGAAGATTTCACAAAAATCGTTGAAGATGGAAAGATGGATATACCTGTTGACGGTTTAGTATTATGCTACAACGACCATGAATTATCAATATCAGGTAAAAATACAGGACATCATTCAACGACAGGTGGATTCGCATTCAAATGGAAAGATGCAGAAGCTAAATCCAATCTCATTGAAATAGAATGGAGTTGTGCTACAAATGCCATTACACCTGTTGCAATATTTGAACCTGTGGAATTAGAAGGTACAACAGTAATCCGAGCATCACTTTGTAACGTAAGTGAATGTGAACGCCTTGGTATAGGATTTGGTTCTGAAGTAACAGTAATCAAAGCTAATAAAATCATACCAAAAGTTGTAAAAGCTACAAAAGGTAATCTCATAATACCTAATTGTTGTCCTGTATGTAATCAGCCAACAAAACTTAAAATATCAGAAGCCAATATTAAAACACTTACATGTTCAAATGACAATTGTCCTGCTAAACAATTAAGTAAGTTCAAACGTTTTGTTAGCAAACATGGTATGAATATTGATGGTATGTCGGTTCAAACAATTGCTAAACTCATTAGCAAAGGTTGGGTAAAAACCTTTTCAGACATCTATAATATTCACCAATATGCTAATGAATGGGCTCAACTCGAAGGTTTTGGAGAAAAATCTGTACAAAATAACATTACAGCTATTGATAAATCCAAAACCACAGATTTCATACACTTTATGTATGCTTTATCTATTCCAAACTTCGGTTTAGAACAAATTAAAGTGTTAAAAGACCACTTGGATTCTATTTATATGTCAGATAACACAAAAACTACAGAGTACAGCCTACTTAATATCTTAATCAACTTAGTGGAAAATAATTATGATTTCACAGTTGTGAAAGGCTTCGGTAAAGTTCTTGCTAATTGTCTTACACTTTGGGTTAAGAGAAATCTCATTGAACCTAAAACAGAAGAACAATTCAGTATATTACACACAGCGGCTTTATTAACATTTACAGATAAAGAACCATCTGAAAGTGATAATAACGATAAAACATTAAATGGTCTAACATTCGTAGTAACAGGTAAATTATATCAGTACAACAATCGAAACGAATTAAAAGACAGTATTGAAAGCCGCGGCGGTAAAGTTGTTGATAGTATAAGTAATAACACATCATTCCTTATCAACAATGATATTGAATCAACATCAAGTAAGAACAAAAAAGCTAAAAGTCTCAATGTACCTATTATCTCAGAACAAGAATTTATTCAGAGATTCGGAAAATAAACAAAGAAAGGAACCTTAGATTATGGCTAATGTAAATGTACATTATTCTCCTGATGACATGCAAAATTGTGTACCTACTTCTGGTATTGTATGCCAGTATTGTAAAAACAGAGGACTTTGTCCTAGTGTAGTACCAAGAGATGATATCGGTGGTAGCAGAGTAAGTGACGCTGAACTTAACAGTATTCTGGAACCTACACACACTCATAACTTCTCATCTTAATAAGGAGAAACAATATGGCTAAATACACTTCAGTTGATATTCTCTTTCACTTTGATGTAGATGCCGAAAACACAACTGACGCTCGTCGTCAAGCTAACCAACAGCTCTCAAAAGGAGCTGTTGGTTGCAGCATATGCAATCGTGAAAATGAAATGACAACACTCGAATTTTCCATACCAGAAGAAACGTTAAAAGGCTTACGTGAAAAATCAAATACAATACAAGAGCTTGCAGAAGCTACACAAATGTGTATATATGATAACAATTCACTCGAAAAGGCGATTGCTCAATTAGTTCCTTCAGCTAGAAAAAATTCTATTGATAAAATTATAGAAACCATCAATGACCCTAAAATTGAAACAATGTTCAGAGAAGGTCTAATTTATGCACTAGAGTGTTTTGATATCTACAATTATTAACACAAAATAACACTATCGGAGGTTTATCTATGGATGACAAAATGTTAATCGCAACAGTAATTATATTATTTTTACCTTTAATAACAATGGCAGCATTACTGATTAAAACATGTTTTGAAGACTTACACGACACCAAAACTCAATATAATAAAAACAGAGAAGAAATTGAAAAAATTCTCTATAAACATAAGTATTAAAACAAGGAGACTTATATTATGATTTTCGGTACAGGTGACATACATGGCAATCCATTCTTCAGATTCAGCACCATGTCTTTTCCATCGCAAAAAAATATGACAAAAGATGATTATGTTATAATTTGCGGTGATGCTGGACTCGTCTGGAAACAAGATGCCAACAATATAGATGAAATAGTAAAATTAAACTGGCTAGAAAACAGTAATTTCACAACACTATTTTGTGATGGTAATCATGAAAATTTTGAACGACTAAACAAATACCCAGTCGAAGAATGGAATGGTGGATTAGTTCACAAAATACGACCATCTGTTATACACTTGATGAGAGGTCAAGTTTACACAATTGATGGTAAAAAGATTTTTGTATTTGGTGGTGCTAGAAGCCAGGATATTTCAAGTGGAATATTAGAGCCAACTGATGTTGAAACCATCAAAGAATGGCAAAAAGATAGAACTAAATTATACAGAGTTAATGGTATCAATTGGTGGAAAGAAGAAATGCCATCAAAAGAAGAAATGGAATTAGGTCTTGCTAATTTAGCAAAACATGATTTCAATGTTGATTACATCATATCACACGATATGCCTACATCAACTTTGACTCTATATTGTGCATTATATGGTTCAAATGGGTTTTACAAACCCGACGAACTAAATCATTACTTAGAAGAAATAAGAACTAAAACTAAGTATAAGCTCTGGCTTTGCGGTCATTATCACGATGACCGTTCCATTACGCAACAAGATTGCGTACTATATGAAACATTCAAATTTTTACCGTAAAAGGAGACAATACCAATGTCAAAACCAGTACAATTAGGTATTATACGTCACATTGACGACTTAGGGCGTCTTGTTATTCCAAAAGAATATAGAAAAGCCATATTTGGTAGCAAACCATGGGAAAACGAACCTATGTCAATGACTATTGAAGAAGAACCTGATGGTGAAATTATTTTAAAAATACGTCATCACAAGACACATGGTTGTTATCATTGGAAACCAAATGTAAAACTCCATGAAAACGACATAAACGTTTCTTATATTTGTAGTCGCTGTAATTCAAATTCAAATGAAGCTACAAATTATTGTCCAAATTGCGGCGTAAAAATGAATAACGACAATATTGCAGAAGAAACAGAGAAACAAATACAACTTGCTACAAATGACCAGTCATAACCACATGGCTGGTCATTTTTCTACACATAAAGGAGACAAATACAATGTTTTATCACATTACAACAAAAGAAAATGCAGAAATAATCTTAAAAGAGGGTTTAAAACCTATGATTGGTCCAAACTCTCAGTTAATTGATGAAAAAGAGCCTGCTATATATCTATGTAAACGAAAAGACGTTCCATATTGGCAAATCATATTACAACGATTCACTATACTTGCAATAGATGAAGCAGCTGTAAAACTTGAAGGTGATTACTATTTTAAGTACAACCTATATGATGAATATATAATCAAGCAGGCTATTAAACCTGAATTTATCAAAAAGGTCTACATGCCAACCAATAGGGAAAAACAAAACCACGACTTATGTTTAGATTACCTATACAATCTGTCAAGATTTTGTGAAGTTTGTGCTCGTTGGTATGATACACATGACCCTGAAGATAGCGAAAATGACGGTAATCCTGAATGGTTTGAAGAAATAAAATTTGATTCCAAATTACTAACTCAAGTATTACCAAACCTAAATTATGCTGCTATTGATAAATCTGAAATCAGAGCACAATTAAAATCTATGGGTGAAAATGGAATGTACACTTTTTGTGGTAAGTTTTATGATGAAAACAAACGTTTATATCAAAAACTTATTGATTACCCAAATGATGAAATCACAGATTATAGAAAACAAATTTATGACTATATTAGAACCAACCTTAAAGGCTGTTTATCTGTAAATACAGGCGGTTGGTGCGGGTGCTAAAAAGAAAGGATGCATAAATATGAATATTTTAATCGTAGGTGGAACCTGGTCCACAGAAAAAAATCCAGATGGAACATATGGACGAGAATCTAATCTTGTTCACAAAATGACCTCTGCAATTTCTAATCGAATGTGGGTCAACTATCCTGAAATTGATTATTACAATGGTGGTCCATTCGATTTGTTAAAAACTATTGTAGAATCAGATAAACATTATGATATGGTTTTCTGGTGGGCAAATGTAGAAGATAATAATCTCGATAAGACACGCAACGTAAAAGAATTCCGACCTCATACTATGCTTGTAAATTCCAAAAGAAATGATAACAACAAGTATGATTTTCAGGAACTCATCCAGCGCACACTTGCTGTAAAAGCAAACCTTACTGTTGAATTTAGCAAGCAAAACAACGGTATATTCAACTTTAGAATCTTTGACCCACTCGGTTGCGTCTGGTATGATGGCACTGATGTCCAAAATGCTATGGACGCAATGATGGACCGATTAGAATACTTACGTTCCATTACACGTCAGCCAACAACACAGTCCAATACAGATAAAAGTCTCGTTATGAGTTGGTATTTCGATACATTCAAGCAGCCTGAATACCAGTCTGACAAAACCATCGAAATTCCAGATGAACAGGAATTTGTAGACATCGTTCGAAAGTATTCTTACGAATTTCATAAATTCATGCCAACAACCTGTAAAACAGAACGATTTGTTGGTAATGCAAGCTTCAGACCTATGATGCCTCCACAGGTAGGACGTTGCAGCAAAGG
>JAZSES010000401.1:0-7842 GCA_045531805.1 Candidatus Limenecus sp.
TTTTATTAGGAAGTTAAGGGAGGTGTAAAATATGGCAACAATTTCAGAATACCCATTGCATAATACTGGGCAACAAATTCAGACAGCTATTGATGAAGCGTTGGATTTATTCCCATATCAAATAAGTTTAAAAGCGAATACGGCGGATGTTCTTACAAAAACAAATACAATTGCATATACACCAACTGCTGATTATCATCCAGCGACTAAGAAATACGTAGACGATGGAATCCCAACAGTTGACGTAGGGCAAACTACAACGGGGGCTGAAGGAACTGATGCTTTAGTAACCAATTCAGGTACGAATCGAAGACCAATATTAAATTTTACAATTCCAAGAGGAGATAAAGGAGACGCTGCCGGTTTTGATACTCCTACTGCGGCTGCAACAACATTGGCACCAGGAAGTCAGGCTACAGCTACTGTAGTAGCCAGTGGTGCTTCTACCAATAAAAAATTCGCCTTTACTTTTGGAATACCACAGGGTATTCAGGGAGTTCAGGGAGTTCAGGGTTATTATGTTAATTCGGTTATTAGAACTTCTGGAAGTGGACAACCTGGAACTACTGATACTTATACGATGTACCTAAATGATGCTGGAGGAACGTCTGTTGGAACATTTAATGTTTATAATGGACTTGATGGAAATGGTTCAGGTTCAGTAACAAGTGTAGCTGTAGACTCATCTGATAGTACATTAACTGTATCAGGCTCACCTATAACAACACGTGGAACAATAAGCATTGGGCACTCAAATAGTGTGACTGCCAAAACTACGCAAGCAGTTTATCCAATAACATTTGATTCACACGGGCATATTACTGGTGCAGGAAGTGCTTTGGATTTATCCAATAAAGAAGATATATCTAATAAAGTAACAACTGTAACATCTGCTAGTACAAATACGCAATATCCAAGTGCACTTGCAGTTTATACATTGTTTACAAGCATTATAAATGGTGACGAGGTGGCTTATTAATGGCTTCACAAAATCTTTATAATGGAAGAATGGTTGTTGGTAGAAACCCAGCAGTCTATTCTGATGTAAATGTCAATTATGACAGACGCAATGCCAATGATATGTATGTTGAAGTTATTATTGATGAGCATTGCGGCGGGAGATGGGATTGGCGTAATAATAGATGGGCAGTCGACGTCTCTGTAAATGGTCAAAGAATTGCAACTAATATGACTGTTAAGGGCGTAACTAGCGGAACTATTGGAACAACTAATTATAGAGCTGTTGCTACTGGAACAGTTGGAGTTGGAGCGGCAACAGATGTCTGGGTTACAATTCATTATTATGATACCGGATATGGTACGGCTTTTTATGAAGATTTTAGTACGCAGAATGCAATTCTAAGTAACATACCGTCTTTGCCATCTTGTGGTATTGGTATAAATCAGGCATATCCAAATAAAACTGACACAAGCGTTAAAGTCGACTATTCTGTTAGTGGTTGGAGCGATTTTGTAAGTATTTGGGTCAATGGTCAAGGGAAAGGAGAATTTAGAGGCTCTCCTGCGATTATAACAGGGCTATCACCAAATACAGAATATACTGTAGTTGCTAGAGCACATGGTAGTGCGGGATTTGGAAATGAAAGTAATAAAATAACATTCCGAACATATAAGACCCCATCGACTGTTAGCCAAGCAAAAGTGGATGATATAGAACCGTTTACTTGTTCTGCTTATATAATGTCTAGTGATTCAAATAATACTAGCAAATATGAGTACGCTTTATGTGATGAAAATAAAACAGTAATTGGGAACCCATATGAAACAAATGTATCATATTATGATTTTACTGGTTTGAATGAAGAGACCTCTTATTATATAAGATGTAGAGTTCAATCGAAAGACAGTGGCGCTTGGAGCGATTATGTATATAGCCCGCTTTTTAAGACGCCAGCAGACCAGGTTAGAGCATGGGCTAAAATTAATGATGGCTGGAATATTGGTAAAGCTTTTGTAAAAGTTGATGGAGTTTGGTTAAAGGCAAAAAAGGCATATGTAAAAATAGATGGAGAATGGATTTTATCCATAAATAAATATGATTAGAAAGGGGGAAATCGAATGAAAGGATTAAGAAGAGATTTTTCGATATATAAAGGAACTAATAGGGATTTACAAGTATATTTTACTTTAGGGTTTTGTAACTATAATGAAATGGACGAAAATGATATGATGTACCTTGAAGTAATTGATTATCGAAATAATGATACTGTTGTAATAGAGAAAGTTGTCAAAGGAGATAACTTTTTTTCATTTGTGCCCTCTGATACGGAAGAACTAGATGTTGGATATTATAGGTATAATGTAAAATTTAGACCTGCTAATAGCGATGAATATTATCAAATTATAGCACCTAGTTTATTTCATATAAAGGCAGGTGAATAAAGAATGGACGATAAGACAATATGGAGTGATTTAGGTCATTCTGGAATTGAAAAAGATGTTTTTGATATGGGTGACGTTAGAGACGTTAATGTTATTTGCCCTAAACCAAATAATTTTTACAACTATAATAGATTTAAAAATAAGCCACAAATTAATGGTGTCACTTTAGAAGGTAATAAGACAACCGAAGAACTTGGAATCCACGAATATGATGATACAGAAATTAGAGAAATGATTTCTGATATTGAGGATGAACAGGAAGTTCAAGATACGAATATAGCAAATAATGCTGAGGGGATTGAGGAAATCAACAGGGGGCTGGTTAATTACTCACTTGTTAACGAGACTGGATATAGAATTGACCTCGAGATGGATAGCCAAACATTTGATTTAGTGGCAAAACTTTATGACAAAAATGGGAATCTTCTTTCTACATCAAGTGATATTGATTTACCACTTGAATCATTAGTTGTCAGCGTTGAATATGATAGCGTAAATAAAGAAATCGTTATTACTTTAGAGAGCGGCGAAGTTACACGAGTACCTGTCGGAGACCTTGTTGAAGGACTTGTCAGTGTGGAAGATTTAGAGGAGGCTCTTGAGGGGTATTACACGAAGACAGAAACAGATGATTTGTTAAGTCCAATTAATTCAGATATTAGTGATTTGCAAGATGATATTGATGGGCTTCAAAGCGATATTGATAGCATTAATGCTGAGCAAACAACACAAGATGAAAATATAGCGCAAAATGCTGCCGATATTAGCACATTAAATGATGATTTGGCTAATTATTCATTAATAACAGAAACAGGCTCACAAGTGGCTCTTACGTTAGACAATACTAATTATAAAATGAAGGTTATACTTAAGGATAAAAATGGTAATACAATATATACATCTAATGAAATTGACCTACCTATGGAAAGCGTTGTTATTAACGGGTTTTATGATAACACAACTAAAGAGGTTGTGCTTACGCTCGTTAATGGAAGCACAATTAGGTTTAGTGTAGCAAGTTTAGTTAGTGGACTTGTAAGCGACGAGGATTTAACTGCTATACTTGGGAATTATTATACAAGCGCAGAGATTGATACATTACTTGTTGACTATGTTAAGAATACCGATTACGCAACGGCAAGTAAGGGAGGAGTTATAAAAGGCTCTTCATATTATGGAAACGCCATTGATTCAGATGGACATTTACAAGGCGTATCAAAAACATATGCGGAATATTCAAATGGTAGCAATGGGTTGTTTATTTCAAAAGGAACGCTCGAAAATGTAATAGCGGGTAAAGAGTTAGTTAATCAGGAAACGCTTGATGAGAGTCAAGCTGAACAAGACACAAATATCGAAGATAACCGTAAAGACATTGATTTTATTGAGGGTTTAATTGACCAATTTGAAACTGTCGATGGAAATGGAACAGATTTAGAGCTTGACGATACTGCTGAATATAAAATGGCAAAACTTGATATGCTCGGTAATAGCTCACAGTTTAGTACTACTGGAAAGAATTTATTAAACGTAGAAAGCGACCTAGAATTTACAAGGTCTAAAACTGTATCAGTAAATATTCCTGCTGGAATTTATTATATTACAAACAATGGTACAACAACAAGTGATGATACTACTAGAGTGACAATTAGGTTTAATAATAACAACAAAACCTATAATGTGTCTGTTAATGATTCTGTGGGCGTGACTTTAACAACAGATGAAACAACAATTTATCTATATTCTAAAGTAGATTATCCAACAAGTGCAGGCGTATCAGCCACTATTAAAAATTTGATGATTAGTGTTGACGGTGGAACATATGAGCCATACACTAATGGAGCATCACCTAATCCAGATTATCCTCAAAATGTTAAAAGTGTTACTGGGGAGAATAATGTTATAATTAGAACAGACAATTTATTTGATAAAAATAATCTTATATATAACAAAAGATTAGACAGTAATGGTGAATTAACAATAAATGACAATAATGTTTGCACAACAGATTATTTTATAAAAGTTGAGCCAAATACAACTTATTATTCTTCACAAAAGCTGAGTGGCACAAGATGTGTATGCTGCTATGACAATAACAAAAATCATTTGCAAAGATTAATGTATTTGAACACTTATACCTTTACGACTCTTGCTAATACGTCATATATAAAAATGAGTTTATATACAAATGGAGCAGAAAATGAGCCTGGTGTAGAATATGAACAATTAGTCAAAGGTTCAACGGCACCAACTTCATATGTTGAACATCAGGAACAAAATTATCAATTATCACTAGGTGACATGGAATTATGTTCATCACTAGATGGAACTATTAGAGATGGAATAATTGGTAAACCTAATGAATGGTATAAGAGAGAATATTGGCATAAGTTTTCATTAAATGGAAGCGAAACAGTACAAACCATTAATTCATATAATAAAGAAATATTTAGGATAAGAAACATTTATTCATCAGCTACGTCACTAGAAATATGTACTCACTATAAATTTTATAAACAAGCAAATTATTCAGATTATGCAATCTTACCATCTTACGGTGATAGTTTACAAATTAGAGATGACAGATTTTTGGAAAATGGTGTATTAAACGTTGCTTCTTATAAGACTTGGCTACAAACTCAATATAATAATGACGTGCCAGTCACAATTTGGTATGCACTAGGCACACCACAAGACATTCTAATCACCGACACAACTCTAATAGAACAACTAAATGACATCTACAACAATGCACATTCATATAGCGGTGTTACAAACATAACAACAACTTATGAAGATGGTAATGAGCAAATGTATTTGGATGCAAGTGCGATTCGTCAATTGTCAGGTTACGTGACTGAAGATGAGCTTTCCGACTACGTCAAGAATACTGATTATGCAAGCTCTAGTAAAGGTGGAGTTATTAAAACAAATACTGGAGCTGGCACCTCTATTGATTCAAATGGTATTTTAAGAGGTGTATCAAGAAGCTATAATGCTTATTCAGGTGATGGACTTACTACATTTATCTCAAAAGGTACACTAGAAAACGTCATCGAAGGTAAAGAGTTGATAAACCAATCCACTTTAGACCAAAGCCAAGCAACCCAAGACGCAAATATTGAAGAAAATGCGTCTAATATAGAAGAACTACAAAACATAGTAGACCAATTGCCACATGAAGAAGATAAAGGTGCTGATGTTAAACTAGAGCCTACTATTGATGCTAAAATGAGTATTGATATGCTTGGAAATAGCAGTCAGTTTAGTACTACTGGGAAGAATAAAATAGATTTTGATACTTTATTTGGCAGTGCAAGTTTTTTAACTAAAAATTCTGATGGTTCTTATACTGCAACTGGGGATGGCACGGCGAAAGGAGCAACTGTTGATGTAAACATTCCAGCAGGAGATTATTATTTATCTGTTGATTATGTTGCTGAAAATAATGTAACAGTATCTGGTGATGGTAATTTATTAGCTATGAATATATTTTATGAAGATGACACAAGTTCATGGAGCACTTTAATATTAAATACAAGTACAGTCGGTACAAGATTATCTTTTAAGGTTTCTGAAATAAATAAAGCTATAAAAAGAATTTATTTAGGACAATTACCAAGATTTACAGGAGGAACCGTAACATTTAAAAATGTTCAAATTGGTACAGATGCCATATACGAACCTTATACAAACGGAGCATCACCTAATCCAAGTTATCCTCAAAATGTAAAAAGTGTTACTGGTGAGAATAGTATTGTATTGCAGAATGAGAATTTACTGCCTAATAATGGATTAAATTCGTATACTGTTTATGATATTCAATATACAAAAAACACTGATAGTAGTATAACAGCTGTTGGAACTGCATCTGGAAGTTCAGCCGATTATTATTTGTTTGGTTCTAATCAAGATGCTGGAAATTATTTGCACATACCAAAAGGAGATTATTCTTTAAAATCATTACCAAACGAATTTGTATACATTTTTAGAGAAAAAACGCTTGGTGCATTAACTAATCCAACAGTCATAAAAAATGCCTTATTAAGCCAAGATTGTTATTTTTATGGAATTGCTGTTAGAGTAACAAGAAATATGAGTGTAAATACAACAATTTATCCTATGTTAGTAAAAGGTTCAACAGCACCAAGCACTTATGTAGAACATGAAGAACAGAATTATCAATTAACTTTAAAGAGCTGGAATTTGTTAAACTGGCAAAATTGCACTCAAGGAAAAGCATGGAATGATAGTGGTCAATTAGTAAATAATGCAGTTTGTTGGGCTTGTAACGAAAAACAATATACAAATAAAAGTTCTTTAACATTTTCGGTAGACTTTACACCAAGTACAGGAACACAAGGTAGAGTTTATCAGTTTAATAGTAGTGATACATTAATAGTAAATACTGCAATAACAACATTTCCAACAACAATTAATTTGAACGCAAACTGTGCTTATTATGTTTATTATTTTGTAGATAGTATGGTTGCTTTTAATTCTAAATTACAAATAGTTGAGGGGAATCAGGCTAAAGAATATCACCCTTACACAGAAAATCCAATTGAACTATGTAAAATAGGAGATTATCAAGACTATATTTATAAAAATGGAGATAATTGGTTTAAGAAAGAATTAGTTGGGAAATTAGTTTTATCAAGTGAACTACCATGGACAAAAAGTTCAACTACTGAGGTTGATAGATTTGGATTTAATACTACACTTTATAAAAATTATTCTGGAAGTTTGTGTAGCCATTTTATAAAAAGTGGTGTTGTTACAACAATAGGAAGATGGTTTAATAATAGTAGTGTGCAGTTAGGATTTAACTATTCAGCTTATGGAACAACAACTTTAGAGCAATGGTTAAACTGGATAGACAACAATAATATTACATTATACCAGCCACTTGTAACGCCTCAAGATGTATTAATAACCGATACAACTCTAATAAATCAATTAAACTATTTATATGACAACGCACACTCATACAAAGGTACAACAAATGTTACTTCAACTTATGAAGATGGAAACGAACAGATGATAATTGAAGTGAGTGCGATTCGTCAAGCAGACGATTATGTAACCGAAAGTGAACTTACTGACTACGTAAAGAAGACTAATTATGCAACTAGTACGACAAGTGGTGTTATTAAGGTAGCACCAAATACTTATGGTACTAATATGGACAGCAGTGGATATTTACAAGCACAGTTATATACCTACCAGTTGTATGACTCAGGTGTTGCTCAGATGTTTATTTCAAAAGGAACGCTTGAAAACGTTATAGCAGGAAAAGATTTAACCACAAAAGCATATGTTGATGGATTAGTTGGAGATATAAGTGATGCACTAGATGCAATAAACGGAGAAAATTTAGAAGGAGGTGCATAGTATGGCAGATATAAGCGATAAATTAACTTATTTAAATGAGACAAA
>JAZSES010000023.1:0-2725 GCA_045531805.1 Candidatus Limenecus sp.
CCAAAGTAAAACCCTTTTCATTCTTTTTCATAAGCTGCACCTCTTTAAATATGATATAACGCATATATTGTTGTAAACGTAGACACTATACTAACAACCAAAAACAACAATGCACTTCCCGATAGCTTACGTTCCAGAACAAAAACAGATGGATTTTTCGAATCTATCCATATATCATAACTCTTATCTGTTTCATATTTCTTCATCTTCAACTTCGAATATGAAACACATGATGTTGCATTATAATGACGATTCTCAAAATCATATGTAAAACATGGGGAATATGTTGCTTCAAGACCAACACCATGTTGTCTACAACCTCTATACAAACCTTTTATCTTTGTTCGACATAAAAACAACTGATTTCTGATTGTATAAATAGCTAACAATATGAAAATAGATGTAATACCACCAAACCATACTAAGGTGCCATATTGAGCTTCAAAATCAGTATATTCTGCAACTATAGGTTCTATTGCTAACAATACACCCCATATTGTCGTAAAAATAGCACAACATTTAACACCTTTTTCATTAGAAGCTGCACCTATACTGTAACAATACATAAACAACCCTGAAAAAGTAAACATCAATATACTCCAAAGAGCAACAGAATCAAACTGATTTATTATCAAAAGTTCAGTCATAATCAGTGCTAACCAAAAAAGAATTAACATAAATGCACCTCTTACTGATATTTTTTTGCTGTATCACCTGGTAAAAAATTATCACCATACAATACAGGATTACATGTACATACAACTTTACGCAAATAACCGTTTTCATCAAAATAAATTAACATAGCGAATTCTTCACCACTTTGGCTCTTTGGTAGTTCCAATTCCTTATCAAAATTCAATACAGAACCCAATATAGCCCAACTTGCAGCATCAGGATATGTTTCAAAATTAACATGTCCCCAATCACAACCATTTCTTGCATTGCCTTCCTTATCGAAAAACATCAAAGAACCATCTTCTGCTCTCTTTAACATACAATAATCTTTCCAATGATATATAAACACTGGATTACCATCGTTAATATCAGGATATTGATTACCGCGTTTAAACCACTCAGGATGTGTTCCTATGTTTCTATCAAGAGTCAATGCTGTACTAAATGTTGTTTGCAAAACAGATGCATTATGTTCATCTGTATTTTTCTTCGAAGTTGCTACCCATTTCGTTACACCCAAAAATGTTACACCTACAAGAATGGCTATAATTACAATAACTACTATCAGTTCAACTAAACTAAAACCTTTGTTATTTTTCTTAATCATAAATCACCCCTCCAAATTATAATTCATTATTGATGTCTTTGTGCTGTGCGCCAACCGCTAACACCACTTCCATCTTCGTAAACATAACAATCATTAGTACAAACAACTTTACGAATATAGCCATCTTCATTGAAATAAATAATCATAGCAAAATAATTACCTGCTTGACATTTAGGCAATTCTAATACTTCATCAAATTCATATAAAGACTTAAACAAATACCAACCACCATCATCTGAATCATCAATATTTACACTATCCCAATCCGCATTTTGCTGTCTTGTTCCTGTTTCATCTACAAAATAATAATTACCATCCATTTTTTGCAACTGACCCCAGGTACTCCAATAATAAATAATAACAGCATTTCCATCATTAACTTCTGGTTTTTCATTATTAGGTAAATAAGCATCATGATTTTCAGCTAATGTTTCTGAAATCAATAATCTTGAACTTACGACTTTCTCTAATGCTGATGCATTATTGATATCAGTATTTGTTCTAGCATCATTTACATAGTCCATAACACCACCAATTGTTACTCCTATCAATATTGCTAATATAACAATAACTACGATAAGTTCCACTAACGTAAAACCTTTATTATCTTTCCTACTTTTCATAGTCTACTTACCACCTTTTCCGTTGATAATCGACCAATATTCTTCACTGATATTAAATTCAGATTTTAAATACTCTAAATCAGCTTGTGACAAATCGCATAATGCATATGTATGAAAATCTGCAGTACCATTACCATCTCTATTCACAATCATCATAAAACCGTCACCTGTCTGTGAAACTGGTAATGTTACAATATCACTAAATAAAGATTCCCAGTTATAATTTGATAAATCAATATTACCTGTTGAAGACATCAAACTACTAACATCAATATTGCTCAAATTATTCATATCCATATTCAACAAATCATCAAGCATCATACCTGATTCAGAAACACCTGATTTCTTACCAGAATCATTCCATGTGATAACATGTGTTTCATCAGAAATACTAGCCCATTGTTAAATCGTTTCATCTGATGTAGCCATCAAATTCAACATACTATTACAAAACTCTGCATTGTTAATATCTGTTGTCATACTTGTCTTATTCATAACAGTCATCAAACTACCATAAGAAGAACCTATTAAAACAGATATAATACCAAGCACTACAAGTAACTCAATCAATGTAAAACCGTTCTCTCTATTTTTCATAACTATACCTCATCTTCACTCAAAATTTCATGTTTACGTATTGTACCACCTGATACACATTTTAAAACTTCACCTAAATCATAATCTTCATCATTATTAAAAAATTTACAATCATTATCAGATTGTGATAATAACATCAACAAACTATTTACTTCAGGTAACATAAACTTTCACCTCACTATATCATAAAACTAAGAGAATTATATCACTCATTTATGAGAAA
>JAZSES010000413.1:0-7479 GCA_045531805.1 Candidatus Limenecus sp.
TGAAGAATATGCTGAAAGCGCAAAACTTTTATATCCAGAAAAAACTGGTGTCTTACAATTGGGTCTTGAACAGGTAATCTACTCGCCAGCTTTGGTTACAAATATTCTAATCAAGAAGAAAAAATTTGATTTCTCAAAAGAAGAACAGAGACTCATGGAACAAAATATGGGTATCGATATTGCAACGATGTATATCGATGTTTTGATGTTGAGAAATGCTATTGGTATTCAAAAAGAATATGTTAAAGAAGCAAGAGAAGTTCTAGCAATGGCTAGAGTTAGACAACAAATGGGTAAATGTGGTCAAGAAGAAGTTATGAGATGGGCTACTCAACTAAGTATTAATGAACAAAAGCTTCTTGATATGACTGCTGAATATAAAAATATGAAAATTGCTATTAACAAGCTATTATATCAAGATCAAAGAGTAGACTTTGAATTAGCTCCGTTAACTGCTACAGATCCTGCATTCTTTACAAAGGATATTCATATTATTGATTATGTATCTTCACCAGTGACTTTGGAGAAATTCACCAAAATGCTTATAGGAAGAGCTTATGAAGTAGCGCCTGAATTGGCAAAACTTAAAGCTGCTATCAAGATGAAAGATTACGAAAGAAATATGTATTATCAGAAATTTATTTTGCCAGATGCAAAACTGACTTATACATATCAATCTTTGATGAATCGTGAATTTACAAGTCCAATGGCTGTTTCTTTAGCTTCATTAGGTGTGCCAGGACCTGGAATTGTACTTCCTCATTCAAATCCAACATATGGTTTGTTTGGTATTTTTGCACAATGGAAACCATTTGAAGGTGGTACAAAAATTGCAGAAATCATGCGTGTAGATGCAGAGAAAAAAGAGCTTCAACGTTATGAAGATGAAGCAAGGACAGAAATTGAGCTTCGAGTGAGGGATGTAATTAACAAAGCTCTTGCCGCTTACTTCAGTATTGAGAAAAACTACAAAGCAATGTACACCTCTGAAGAAAACTACAAAGAAGTTAAGAAAAACTACTTGATGGGTAAAGCTCCAGTTGCACAATTGATTGATGCTCAAAACATCTATTTACATTCGAAACTTGCTGCAGCTAACTCACAAAACGTGTTCTTCCAACAGTTGGTATGGGTACAAAGAGCTTTGTGTTCAATGAACTGGTCTAAAGCGGATGAAGGTTCTCAAAAATTCATTCAAAGTATTAAAGATAATCTAGAAAGAAAAAGCGATATTGCTTTATAATTTGTAGAAATGTGGTACTTTGTTGTTATGTTAAACAAGGTACCATGTTTTTTTAATGCTTGGTCTTAAGATAATGTATTTTTGTTTAGTTTATATATGCAAACAGGGGTAAGAGAATAATGTTTGGTAAAAATGAAAAAGATAAAAAAATGGAAAAGGCTGCAAGAAATATACTTTTGTTTTTGGAAAAGAAAACTGATGACTTTCAAAACAGGGTTGCTCTTGGGATAAGGACTGCTCATGGATGGAATGAATATACTTACAAAGGAATTGGCCGACTTTCAAGAAAAATTGCTTGTTATTTGATTCATAATTTGGAAGTGAAAAAAGGTGATAGGCTTGCAATACTTTCTGAATCAAGACCAGAGTATGGTGGAGCTGTTTTTGCATCTGTAATGTCAGGCATGACAACCGTTCCGCTGGATATTAAACTTACAAAGTATGAATTGGTTTCTATTTTGTCTGATTGTCGTCCTACTGTATTGGTTGTGTCTAATCATTATGCTGATATGGCAAAACAATTGATGGCAGAGGTTGACTCTATTAAATATCTAATTACTTTGGATGCAACATCTGCTACTTCTGATATTGTTTCTATTGATTCATTGCCACACAATTATGAAACAAAATGGAAACATAGAAGTTCAAAATCTACTGCTTTAATTATTTATACATCAGGTACAACTGGTGCGCCAAAAGGGGTTGAAATTTCTTTTAATAACTTGCTTACTCAGTTAAATGATATTGCAGATTTATATAAAGTATTCTTTGGTAAGAGAAAAGTATCTTCTATTCTTTCAATTCTACCAATGAATCACTTGTTTGAGATGACAGTTGGTTTTTCAGCTTTGTTAAGTTGGGGCTTATCTATTTATTACACAAAGAGTTTAAAACCAAAGGATATTCTTAGTGTAATGCAGGAGAAAAAAGTTAATTTCATGATTGTTGTTCCTGCATTTTTGAAGTTACTTAAAACCAGCATTGAGGCCGAAGTTAAGAATGCACCTCCTTATGCACAGGTTATATTTAAGTCTATGTTGTTTATTTCAAAATATATTCCATCATACAGACTTAGAAAATTGATGTTTGCTAAAATTCATAAGAAATTTGGTGGTGGGTTCTTTGGTTGTATTTCTGGTGGTGCTCCGTTGGATGTTTCTGTCGGTGAATTCTTTGAACATATTGGAATTAGAGTGTTCCAAGGTTATGGCTTAACAGAAACAAGCCCTGTAGTTAGTGTAAATTACGACAAACGACACGATATTGCGTCTGTAGGACGTCCGTTGTTGAGTGTACAGGCAAAAGTTGATCCAGCTACAGGTGAATTACTTTTGAAAGGCCCATCGGTTATGAAAGGTTATTATAACAGACCTGACTTAACAGCCTCTGTTATGACAGAAGATGGTTGGTTCAAAACTGGGGATATCGCTGATATTGACAAAGATGGGCATATCCATATTACAGGTAGAATTAAGAACATGATTGTACTTTCTGGTGGTAAAAAAGTATTCCCAGAAGAAGTTGAGTCTGTCCTCGGTGAAAGTGAAAATTTTGCGGAGGTGTGTGTATTTGGTTCATCTCGTACATCTGGCGCAAAAGAAGGTACAGAAGATATTGTTGCAGTTGTTGTTCCAACTGAACATTTTGCTTCTTTATATCCAGACAAGGCTGAATTGGATAAGAAGGTTAGAGAAGAAGTTAAGTTTTTGTCTACTCGTCTTGCTTCGTACAAACGACCAGTTAACATTGTGGTTCTAAAAGATCCTTTACCTAAAACAACGACTAGAAAAATTAAACGTAATGAAGTTAAGGAACTTTTGAATGTTTAAAACGTTAGATTGAACAATTTTCTTTAACACTATTGAAATAAAAGAGCTTGAGAATTCTCAGGCTCTTTCTTTATTTTGTATGTGGGGGGAGATTTAATTTGGGGCAATTATTTTCAATATTTATATCTAATCTAGTGTCGTAATTGCTGCCGACTGAACGTAGCCAGCAATTACTCACCTTTTCAAGACGCCACTCAGCTCTGCAGACAGGTTCACTCATTTCGTCTGCGACTCAATGGTTCACTTTGTCAAAAAATTCGTTCACGTCACTTCGTTCCTTATCACGAATTTTTCTCGGACATATTTAAGTTTCCATACATTTTCTAAATGTTCATTTGTTTTATTGAGTGGTTCAAAACCATTATCTTTCATTATGTTGTTGAATTCACCTGAATCAAACATTTGCATGATTTCATCTTCTCCAACAACAAAAAGTCCATTTGGTGCTAAATTTTCTTTTAGTTGTGATATGAGTTCTTCTACAACTTTTTTGTAATTATATTTGGGTTTTCTTATTCCACTTTGGCCAATTTCTTCTGTTGTTATATGATATAGTGCATTTGAAAATGTTATCACATCTGCTTTTTCATTTTTTGTGATGTCTTTTAAATTTAATATGTCACCTTGCACAAATTCACAGTTGTTGAATTTGTTTTCTTTTGCTACAACATATTTGTTTTCAAATGTTGGAGGAAACATTTTTAGAAAGTTTTTAATGATGTACAGATTTATCCTTTTGCCCAAAGACATTTTTTCAGGGGCAGGTGTTTCATTGGAAATTTCAAAAAAATTGTCGAATAATTTTTTTCTTTCGATTTCTTTTGGGGTGAGTTCTCTATCTGTTTGGAAACAAAGATAAGTGTCGTCTAGTGTATGACCCAAATAAACATAGGTATCAATCATTCCATCAGGAGCTTTAACTTGTTTTTGCATAAGAAATTTTTTGCTTTTGGCTTCGTTAATAGATTTTTCACTCAAATCAAAGCCGATGATTTTTGTTTTATTTTTTAGTTTATCTAAAAGCATTGCGTAGGTGTAAGCTTCTTCTCCTGTAGAACAACCGCCTACGATTATGTTGATTTTCTCTTTATTAGCAAAGTTTTTTTCTATGTAATCTCTTACAAATTCTTTAGTTTCGATATCTCTAAAAAATCCCGTTTCATGTTTTAGGCATTTGATATCATCTTTGTCGTATTTTTCTTCGCCAAAATGACCTTTGAAAGATATACTATCTTGTATAGGTTGTTTTGGAGTGTATACAGTTCTGTTTTGTATTTGATGTCTATATTTGTGGTTGGGGATATTTGTAAAGTGTGTATTAATCATAGTAATTAGTAAATATTTCAGAATTTTACATTTTGCTAATAAAAACTTTTTATTTTACATTTCTTTATGATTTTTTAGGTTGAGTAAATATTTTACCTATTGATGTTTTTATTTACATAGTAGGTTTTTATGAATTCAATTAGTGCTAAAAATTTTAATATTGAGAAAAATACATTGCAGTTGAAAAAGAATAAAGTGACTGACAAGGCAACTTCTGAATCTGTACAAATGCATAATGAAGAAAAACTTTCAGATGTTGAGGTTGGTACTTGGCAAGCTTATTCTGGTGTTACACCCAAAAATGCAAACAAAAAATCGATTTCTAGAGAAGATGTTTTTGCCTTTTTAAAAGAAAAAAATGTAATTAGAACTGATTTGTATGAGAAGATTGCAGATATTTTGACAGACAAAGATGATATAATCCATTCTGAAACTTTTGAGATTTTAAAACAATTTAATGCTAAAAATCATTTGATTTGGGATAGTTTTAGGCTTATTGAATTATCAAAAGTTAATGGAAAAATTAACCATGATTTACTTTCATTTGTAAATAATATTATGGAAGAAATGCCTCAAAATAAAGTGCATTACACTAAAGATCCTTATAACGAAATTGTTAGAAATTTAAAAAATAAGGATGGGTCTTTTGATAGCAAGCTAATGAATGTGTTGCTTAAACATAAAGATGTTGTTTTAAAAAATTTGATGTTTAGGCCTGATGCAATTACAAGAGTTTTGAAAAACAAATCAGAGAATTTTTCGCATAGTTCAATTGATTACTTTGATAAACAACTTGAGGCTGGCAATATAGTCCGTGATATTTTGAATGATATTATTAAAGGTAAAAACAAAGAAGGGGACTTTGATTTTAATATACTCGATATTGAGAATGAAATAGGTGTTAATTTTGCAAGAAATGAAGCTTATACTGTGAGTAAAATGATTGCTGAATTGGAAAAAGTTGAAGACAAAAAGAATCTATTGGCTTTTGCAAAATCTTTAAAAGATGGAGATGAGGATATTTCTGGACTTCTGGAGTTGTATGACAAATTAGGATTTGAACATTCACAAGAAAATACAAAATTTTTGAAGGAATTGTTGTTGGCAAATCGAGGGGATGCTTTGACTACTGCAAATTTAATAATCAAGACTGGCTTGACTGCTGAGAATTGTACAGATGAAAAAATGGTTGTAATAAAAAATTTGTGTGAAAATTGGGTTTCTTCTAAGGTTCCAATGTTTATTGATGCTGCAAAATATAAAACTGGAGAGAAAAAAGGCGAATGGACTCCTGAAAATTTACAAAAATATGCTGATATTTATTTTTCCAATACTTATACGGGAGAAGATACGGTAAAAAGATTGTCTGAATATCTATCTTTGGAAGAAGATGATAAAGCTTTGAATACGTTTCATAAGCTTTATACACTAAGTTGGAATAATGAGTTTGGCAAGAAAGTTGGTGTTGACCGTAGTACTTTAGATTTTATTCTTAGCTTACTTACTATGAGTAACGGAACTACTCCAAAAAGAAAATGTTTTGAAAAAGTTTTGGATAAGTTGAATCGTTTAATGGAAATGAAATTGCCAATGTCTTCTAAAGATGCTTTTGAAAATTTTATTGTGTTTCAAGATTTTGATGTTATAGAAAAATTGGAACGAGTGAATTTTGAAGAGCTTGGCGTGAATATGGGGCAAGTATCTCAAGGCGTTTTTCAGTATGCGACAGAAAATGAACTTTTGGTCTTTAAAGATTATTTAAAAAACTATTTAAAAGACAAAAGTGTTAAAGATGTTGATATTAATTTAAATCCTAATGTGAGTTCTATTGTTGAATTGACTATTGGGTCATCTTTTTCTAATACAAAGCTTTTATTCAATATAAAAAAAGGCAAGCCTGTTTCTGAAATAAAAGAAAAAATCTCTTTAAACAAAGACTGGGGTACTCGAGAAGAAAAAGATTTTGAAAAAAACATTGTTTCCACGATTAAATACAAAAATAAAAAAGAAAATTATGACACATTTGAAATTTTGCAGTCTCAGTCTATAAAAAAACTTGATAAGAATGGTGAGTTGTTGTTTGAGGAGGTTCTTGAACAGTCACCAGTGAATGGTGTTTATAACGTAAAAAGAATGTATGCTGATGGTAAAGAAGATAATCTTGTTTCTGCTAGAATAGATTCTTTGTCTGGAAATGAGATTGTAGAGAAAAATCTCGTTTCTTTTGATGGAACAAAAACATATTATCGCTATGAAAATGACAAAGATGGTAATAGAATTATGGATTATCGAATTGTTGATGCAACAGGAAAAGAGTTGTTGAATCACTCTGTTACGTTTGAGGTTGTTGATGAAAATCACTTTATATCTTCAAGAAATGGTAAGAAGTTTGAAATCAAGTTCTGTGATGATAAATTAACTGTGAAAAATTTGCAAAATAATCAAGTTAGTGAGATTGAATTAGAAGAATATACCAAAGGTACTAGCGATAAATTGCTAAGTCTATTGAAACAAATTCCTGGTGAGGAATTGTTTGCGATGAAATCTATAAATTTAAAAGCTTTTTATCTTACAGACAAAGTTTCTAATGCTGCTTTTGATACTTTAGAACATACAATTAAAATGAAAGAACAATATAGAGATATTGGTGTGTTGTTACATGAATTAGGGCATGCAAAAGATCATCTCTTGTTTAATGAAATAAATGAATTGATATATAAGGACAAAAAACTTTTCGAAATTTATAATGAAGAAAAAAAATTGTTTAGAGAAAATTTTGGCGATACTCAACTTACATATATCGATTATTTTAGTTCCGACAATATGGATACAGAAAGAGCAGTGTCAGAGGGTATTGCTGAAACAAATACATTGTTGAGTGTTTGTCCAAAGAATGATGCGCAATCAATACGTTCGCAGTACTGGCAACAGTATTTTCCAAAGACAATTGCTTATTTGGCAAAACTTTTGCACTAATTTTGTACGAGAAAAATTCGTGATAAGGAACGAAGTGACGTGAACGAATTTTTTGACAAAGTGAACCATTGAGTCGCAGACGAAATGAGTGAACCTGTCTGCAGA
>JAZSES010000332.1:0-4523 GCA_045531805.1 Candidatus Limenecus sp.
GACCGCTTGGCCTCCGACTTGAACCCGTTGTATCTTCTTTTGCTGAATACATTGGTATTCATGCATTATCAAAAGCAACTGATGATTCAATTGGTCGTATAGGTCATTCTTTGAATCCTCTTGATATAGCAATTGCTAATAAAGGCTATTTTCAATACTATAGCCCAGATGGTATTAAACTCACTAGAGATGGGCGTTTTAAGTTGGATAAAGATGGTAATTTACTTACGTTGGAAAATTATAATGTTCTTGCTAATGATGGCACACCCATAAAACTTCCTTTGGTTCCAGAAAAATTGGAGGATGTTACAGTCGATAGAAATGGTAATGTCCGTGTATTCAATAAAGAAACAAAAAAGTTTGAATTTGCTGGAACGTTATCTGTTGTCACAAACCAAGGTGTCGCTGTTTTAGATCCAAATATAAAACAAGGATTTAATGAATATTCTAACGTATCTATGCATAGCGAAATCTTACAAATTATTCCTGTTAAAAGGAATTTTGAAGCTAACAGACAAATGTTCGTTATGCAGAATAACAATTTATCAAAGGCGATACAAACATTGAGCAGTTCATAGTGATTAATTAGAAAGGTAATAAAAAGCTTATGACAACATTACAAGGCTTAATAAGAAGAGGTATAATTAACACAAATGCTCAATTTGAAAGATTGGGCTATGTTTCAAACAACATTAGTAATCTTAATACAAATGCATACAAAGCTGTTCGTTTTGAACAGTTGTTAGATGAAAATGGTTATATGGATGGTGAAGTCCGTTATGACTATAAACAAGGTGCATTCTTGAGAACTGGTAGAGAACTTGATGTATGTTTGACTGGTCCAGGTTTTATTCCTGTGACTTCTCCGAATGGTGATGTTCAGTATACTCGTGATGGGTCATTTAAAGTTGACAAAGATGGTTATATTGTAACTAGTGATGGCTATCTTGTTGGTGATGGAATCAAAGTACCTGCCAACCATGAAGGCTTGAGAATTAAGCAAGACGGTACGGTTCTTGTTATTAAACGTGGGCATTTAGAACATGAGATTCTCGGGAAAATTCCAGTTGTCCAATTCCAAAATCCAGAAGGTCTTAAATCTGCTGAGTTCAACAGAGTTGTTCCAACAACTGAATCTGGTGAACCAAAACTTATAAAAGACCACGAATACGTTGCTCAAGGTGGTTTGGAACGTTCAAATGTTGATTATATTGGAAATGTCAATGAAATTTTGCGTTTGAACTCTTCTATGATAGCTGGTACTAGGTTAATCAAGGTCGTTGACGAAATGTATCAACGTTCTATCAACCTCACTCAATAGTAATTAGTCGTAAGTAATGTTGTAAAACACTACAAAGTTAGAAAAGACAGGTAAGTATGTATACACCCAAAGACCCTATAGTAAAAACAAATTTGATGTTGGATTTGGTTTCACAAAGACAAAGAGCTCTTGCTACAAACCTTGCGAACGTTGATACTCCAGGTTATGTAAGAAAAGACATTAGCTTTGACCAATATTTGGGTACAATGAACAATCCCTTAGAAACAGAATTATCAATAAAACTTGGTCCATCAGGTCTTATTGAAGAGCAAGGCGTTGGAGTTGATCCTACATATGAACTTGAAGAAATGCAAAAAATGTCATTGATGTACGCAGTTGCATCAAGAAAGATGTCTAGTATTATCAACGAAATGAAAACGGCTGCTGGTGTAGGCAGATAATAAAAGATAATTAACACAAAAAGAAGGTGAAGAAATGAGTTTAATTGAAGCAATGAACATAGGTCAAAAAAGCTTGGAAGCACACGGTGCTAGAATTAAAATCCATGCAAAAAACATTGCTAACCTTGATACTCCGAATTATGTAAGAAAAATCCCTGTTTTGCACGCAACAGACGATATTTCTTTCCACGGTTTATTAAACTCAATGAAGGAGGATGTTTTTGGTGTTGGCACTATTCCGTTCCAACAAGGTGGTGTTAGATTGACTGGTGTTGTTGAAGACCCAACGTTAGGGGAAAGAATTTTTAAACCTGGTCACCCTGACGCTGATGCAAATGGCTATATTAGAACATCAAATGTAAATCCAATTGTGGATATGGCAGATGCTAATATTGCACAACGTGCTTATGAAGCGAACTTGGCAGTTATTTCGATAACAAAAAGTATGGCTCAAAGAGCAATTGAAATAGGTAAGTAATAGTAAAATAGGTAAATAGAAAGTAAATGTTCTCACCAACTATACAAGGATTTATAGACCAAGGCGGCAAGGAAGCGGCAATGCAAAGAGTGCAGGCCATTCGTAGTCATGTTGCTAGTATTGAGAACAAATTAAATCCAAAACCTGTTGATGCAGAAAAACAAACTTTTGCAGAAATTCTTAAATCCAGCCAAAAAGGTGAAGGACAGTTTAGAACTGATGGAAAAAACTTTTTGTCTTTGACAACAGCACTGAATTCTTTACAAAAAAATACTGTTAGTGCTGCAAATAAAATCGAAAATGGCCTAGCCAATATAGTTAATCCAACAAAACAACAAATTTTGGACATGGTATCCAAAGTATCCCAAAAATATGGCGTTGATGAAAAATTGGTACAAGCTGTTATCAAACAAGAATCAGGTTTTAACCCCAAAGCAACTTCTTTCTGTGGTGCAATGGGATTAATGCAATTGATGCCAGCCACTGCAAAAGGACTTGGAGTAAAAGATGCATATAACCCTATGCAAAATTTAGAAGGTGGTGTAAAACACTTGAAAGGATTGTTGGCTAGATATAATGGGAATTTGGTTCTTGCTCTTGCGGCATATAACGCTGGCGGAGGAAATGTTGATAAATATGGTGGAGTACCACCATTCAAAGAAACTCAAAACTATGTAAGAAATATTCTGGCCAACTATTTGAGCTAGAAAAAATTAACTCAGAAAGAAATGGATTTGAATTATGATAGAAAAAAAGTTTGCTCCTAATATAAATTTGTTTGAAAGAATGCAACCAACAAAATTAAACACTGGTATTGGTGATATGACACCAATGCGCTTGGGGCGTGTTGAAAAGCTTGAAACGAACAATTTTAAATCAGTATTCTCTGGCCTAGTTGAAAATTTTAACAGAGAATTGAACGCACCTGATCAGCTTATGAAAGATGTTATGGAAGAAAATGGCAACGCAGACATTCACGATGTTATGACAGCAATGGCAAAAGCAGAACTTGGTGTAACTGTTGCAACAAACGTAACAACAAAGATTATTCAAGCATATGACAAAGTGATGCAAATACAACTCTAACTTATTTTATACAGTTACAAATTTGTATAAGATTTTTTTCATCAATGATATTAGTAGCAGCTTGCCTGAGACATTCTTTTGCACAAAAGGCAACTCTCGTACCTGCATATTTAAACATACTCAAATCGTTTGCTCCGTCACCGATAGCCATAGTGTTTTCTATAGAAACATTAAGAATAGCTTGTAGGCGTTTTAGCATTTCCCCTTTACTATCAGAAAACATCATTTCTCCACCAACTTCGCCTGTCAAAACCCCATCTTTACTGTGTAAAATATTTGAAAAATCGGCATCATAACCAAGTATGTCTTTTGCATAAGTTGTAGCATTTTTAAATCCACCTGAAAAACAGACAACAATATAACCTTGTTTTTTCAATTCAGATATAGTTTCTTTTGCTCCTGTTATATATGGCAAATTATGACAAATTCCATCGACTTTTTTAACTTCTAGTCCTTTTAACAAAGAGACTCGATATGTAAGACTGTCAAAAAAGTCTAACTCACCCTCCATAGCCCTTTTGGTAATTTGTGCAACTTCTTCTCTAAGTCCAAGTTCAGATGCTATTATTTCAATAGTTTCCCCATCCATTAAAGTTGAATCAAAGTCAAATACCGCTAGTTTATTTTGTATCATTTTGTATCCTAGTTTTTTCCAGTAGAACCAAATCCACCTTCACCACGAACCGTGTCTGAAAGTTCTGTTGAGACAATTATATTTGCTTTTGTCACTGGTGCAATTACCATTTGAGCAATTCTATCTCCGTTACTTATTGTAAATTCTTCGTTTGAGATATTAACAATAGGTATACAAACTTCGCCTCTATAATCTTCGTCAATTGTGCCAACACAGTTGATAAGTGTGATACCGTGTTTTATTGACAAGCCTGAACGAGGTCGAACTTGTGCTTCATAGCCTTTTGGTAACTCCATTTTAAAACCTGTTGGAATTAGTTTTCTTTCAAGAGGTTTTAATGTAATTGGTTCACTTATAAATGCGCACAAATCCATCCCAGACGCTCCATCTGTTTGGTAGCAAGGTGTATTTACTTTTTCATCTAGTTTTAAAATTTTTACTGATATTTTTTCCATAGTTTTCATTATATGTATGCTTTCTCTTTTGAACAAATTATTTACAATTACAAATTCTAACCATAATTAGTAATAAGGACAAGCTCTGCAGACTTTGCAAGTTTTGCATTGTTCGGATTTGTGACAGAAGAAATTTGGATTTGTATTT
>JAZSES010000313.1:0-3298 GCA_045531805.1 Candidatus Limenecus sp.
GAACGAAGTGACGTGAACGAATTTTTTGAGTGGCGTCTTGAAAAGGTGAGTAATTGCTGGCTACGTTCAGTCGGCAGCAATTACGACACTAGATTAGATTATGACACTTTTTGTACAATTGTACGAATAAAAAAACACGAAGTTGTCTTCGTGTTTTTTATTTACATTTTGCACAATTTTTAGCAAAGTGGAACATGTCCGCTATACATAAGAATGTTCCAGTCCGTATAGTATTTTATCTGAGTTGCACTGCCTGTAGGGATGAATATTCTATTTTGGTTTTCAACGGGTAGTGACAGAGCATTTTTTATTGCGGCTCTGATGAAATTTGAATGTGTAACAATTAATATTCTGTTTGATTGATTTTCTTCAATTAGTGTATTGACTGTTTCTTGAACTCTTTTATCGAAATCAATCAACGTTTCAGCACCTTCTGGTGCATAACTAGCAGGAGATTCGTGGTATTCTTGAAGCATTTCTGGAAATTTTTCTTCAATTTCGTTAAATGTGTGACCTTTCCAAATTCCAAATTCTTGATTTTTTAGTTCAGGTCTTATTTCAAAATCTTTGTTGTATTCCTTTGCGATGAAATTTGCAGTTTGAATACAACTTAGAGATGCTCCTGTATATATTTTATCGATTTTGGGAGAACGTCGAACTATCCAATTTGCAATACGTTCAGCTTCAGCTTGCCCAACTTCGTTTAGTGGTGGATGGGTTTCTTTGTCGCATATTCTATTTTCGTCTGAATAAATAGTTGCACCGTGTGCGATATATGTGATTTTACATTTTCTTTTAAAAAGCATAATGTTCTCCAAGAATTTTCTATATTTATTATTTCGACAATTTTTTATATTGCTTTAGGCAAATAGTTTAAATGATTTAGGTTTTATTTTTGTTATTTCAATACATCTACAAAAATATAGATGAGATAAATTAGATAGAAAAATCCGCAAGTAACAAGGATATGTGCGCTGAATGCCTTGTTTCTAAATAAATTGATAAACAAAAGCATTGTTGATAGATAAACAAGAACAATGTTTATGATTGATTCAGTTCCAAATACCCAAGGTGTTAGAAGTATACCAATTGCAGTTGGAATACAGCTTTGGAATACCATTGCTCCAGTAATGTTGCCTAGAGCAAGAGTATCTTTTTTCTGGCTTACCCATAATACGCTGTTGAATTTTTCTGGTAGTTCTGTTGCAATTGGGGCAAGGATTAAGCTTAATACTAGTGGATTTAGATTAAATAAGCCTGCAAAGAATTTTATTTGGCCAACAAACATATGTGCAAAACAGATTAGGGCTGCGATTGATACAATAACTTGTAACCAAACAAGGAACGTATTGTACTTTTTGAATATTTTTTCAAAAAGTAACTCATCAACTTCACTACTTTCTCCACAAGCAGAATGGGAACAGTTTAAAGTTCTGAACACATATAAGAGATAATACGCAAATAGTGCGGCAGCACAAGCATATTTTAATGGTTGATAAGGTATAAAACCTGCGGCAATTGCTAATGTATAGCTGAAGAAAAAGAATTTTAAATCACGAAACATTACAACGTAGTTTGCGTTCATTTTTCTTTCTCGTTTGCCAAGTTTCCAGAATATTACAACGGCCAATCCTGTTACAAACATTGCTAAAGTTGAAAGAAGAAATGGTGCACCTAGTATTGCTCCTATTCCTATTTCTTCACCGACGTGTACATCAGTCTGTGCCATATATGCTCCAAGGATTGCAACCAAAGGTACAATTGTTTCTGGTAAAGCTGTACCTACTGCGGCAAGTATGCTACCTACAGCACCTTCATTTAGGTTGTATATTTTACCCAAGTGTTCTACTGCGTTTGTAAACACAACACAACAACCCACTATTAGGCATAAGTTTAATATTGTTAAAATTCCGTGTAAAATTGCGTCCATAGAGATTTTTCCTTAATAAGTTTAAATATCTGATTATTTTTATATTATAATGTTCTTATGAATTTCAAATCCTTTAAAGAAATGATAGAAAAAGCGGAGAATATAGCTATTTTCTCACATGTTAATCCTGATGGTGATACTCTTGGTACAATGAGTGCTTTGTATCAGTCGCTTATTAGATATTTTAAAAAAGATGTTACGATGCTTGCGGTAGGGAAAATTCCTGATATTTATCATTTTTTGCCATATATAAATAATATTTCTAGGGCCGATAATTTTTCTAAAGACAAGGTTTTTGATCTTGCAATTGCAGTTGACGTTGCGGCTAAAGATAGAATGGCAGAAACATTGCATTTATTCAATAATGCTAAATATAGAATAAATATTGATCATCACAAAACAAACAATAATTATGGAGATTTGAATTTTGTAAATGGTGACGCATCATGTGCAGGTGAAGTTCTGTATGAAATTTTGACTGCTCTTGAACTTACTCCTGATGCAGATACTGCAACCGCTTTGTATACATCAATATTGACTGACACTGGTGGATTTAGGTTTGATAATACTACTGCTACTACGTTGCAAAAAGCAGCAAGAATGATTGAATATGGTGCAAAACCTGCTGAAATTTCAAGATATTGTTATGAGTCAAAACCAAAACCTATGGTTATGTTGCAGGCAAATAGTTTGATTAATGCAAAGTTTGAAAATAATAATAAAATTGCATATGTCTGTATAAAGAATAGCGATATGGACAAGTATGGTGCGTCAAATGATCATACGGAAGGGATTGTAGAGGCGCTCCGGCAAATTAATACAACAGAAGTTTCTTTTGTTTTGAAAGAAGTTGACGAAAATACTACAAAAGCCAGCTTGCGTAGTAAGTCTGTTGATGTAAGTGTTGTTGCTTCACAATTTGGTGGAGGTGGTCACACTTTTGCTGCTGGGTGTACGATTAGAAAACCGCTTGCAATCGCTTGTGATAAGATGCTGGAAGAAGTAAAAAAGGTTTTGGCGTGAATATATTAGAGGGAATTAAGAAATATCTTTTAAATCTTATCAATAGAATTATTATTGATGACTTCTTGGGAATGGCCGCTGAAATGGGCTTTTGGTTTGCTATTGGAATTTTCCCTTTTATGCTTTTTATGATGTCATTTTTTACTATGCTTGGTAAAAAGTCTTTGTTTATGCCTATTATTCATTTTTTGGATACAGTTGCACCTACAGATTCTGTTAATTTGATAAAAGATGTTTTGAACGAGGTAATGATATTTGAACACGGTGGATTGATTGCTGTATTTGGTTTTGTTGTTACAGTTTTTCTTTCATCGAATAAGTCGGAGGCCAAGCGGTCTTAGGAAG
>JAZSES010000339.1:0-3895 GCA_045531805.1 Candidatus Limenecus sp.
TACTTTTTTGTGTTTGTTTGTTACAAATCTTAAAAAATATAAAAATTTTTTACGTCATAAAAAAAAGACACTTCATTTATTATTGAGTGTCCTTTTTTTATTTATTTTGTTTGTTCGTCTTAATCACGAAGCATGTAGCCTTTTGTACCGTTTGGTACAACAACAGCAAAACCTAAAATATTTTTCTTAACTTCAAAACCTACTGGTAAATCTTGTGTTCCTGGTCTAAGTCCAAAGAAATTTGGGGATATGTAGTATTGACCATACCCATTTGAAACAAATTTGCCATTTTCTGGTAATTTTCTTGATTCATTAATTTGAGCAACTTGTTCATCTGTTAGTGCACAGAAAAATAATCTTGTTTTACTGATTTGAGGAGGTTCTGTAGCTTTTGTTGCTTTTGAAGAAAATTCAGTAGAATCTTTTTCTATTTTTGGTTCATTGATTTTAGCTTCTGATTTGATTTCTTCAACAGATTGCTTGAAATTTACTTTTGGGGCAGTGAAACTTGAAACAGAATTGATTGTAGTCATTTTCTTACCTTTCGTTTTTCTGAATGTATAGACACAAAACATGAAATTAAAATTTTTTGCTAGTATTTTGCTTTTTGATTAAATATTTTTACAAAAAAAATATCCGCTATAAACGGATATTTTTGAATATTAACAAAAAACTTTTTTTGCTTCTTCTCTATCATCAAAATGAATTGTTTTATTTTTTAGTATTTGATAATCTTCATGTCCTTTACCAGCTAAGACAATGACATCGTTTTCTTTTGCTATATTTTTTAGCATTGATATAGCAACACCTCTATCTGCTTCAACAAATACATTTTTTGTATTTACAGATTTTATTCCAGCAAGAATGTCGGAAATAATAAGTTGTGGATCTTCACTTCTTGGATTGTCAGATGTTACAACAACTATATCTGCATTTTCTTCAGCAATTGAACCCATTTTGGGGCGTTTTGTTGCATCTCTATCTCCACCGCAACCGAACATACAAATCAAATTGCTATCTTTTGGTGTTATTTCTCTTGCGGCTTTTAGCACATTTTCTAATCCATCCGGTGTGTGCGCATAATCAACAATTACCAAAGGTTTTTTGCAAACAATTTCAAATCGGCCATCAACACTTTTTGTTTCTTCAAGAGCTTTTATACAAATGTCTTTTTCAAACGCCATTGCTATGCCTGCAGTTAATGCTGCTAATGCATTGTACACACTAAACATTCCATTCATTTGTAAATTAATTTTTTGTGTTTCATTATTTATTTTGCAATCAAAGCAAGCTCCATTGATAGAAAAATCAATGTTTTTTGCCATGATGTCTGAATTGTTTTTTATACCGTATGTTAGAACTTTTACATTTTTAGGTATAACAGATTTGAATTTTTCTGCATATTCATCATCATTGTTTATAACTGCAAAACCATTTTCTTTCAGATTTTTAAATAAAATACTTTTTGCTTCGAAATAGTTATTCATTGTTATGTGATAATCTAAATGGTCTTGTGTTAGATTTGTGAATACTGCGCCGTTGAAATCACAACAACCTACACGATTTTGTTCTAATGCATGAGAACTTACTTCCATAGCAACGTAGTTTATATTTTTTTCACAAATAGTTTCAAATGTTTTTTGTAACTCAGGTGCTTGAGGAGTTGTGTGTTTTGCGTCAAGATAAGGGTCTTTGCTAGTGAATTTGTGACCCAATGTTCCTATCAAAGCACAATTTTTGTTTGCTTTTTCTATTATTCTTTGGATAAGGTGTGTTACTGTTGTTTTTCCATTAGTTCCAGTTACACCAATTAGATTAAATTTCTTTGAAGGATTATTATAGAAATTTGCTGATAATTCAGCTATTTTATGTCTTGTTGAATTTACTATAACTTGAGGTATTGTCAAATCTTCTATTTCTTTTTCGCAAAATAATGCTACTGCACCATTTTCTACTGCCATTTTTGCAAAATTATGTCCATCAGAGTGTTCACCAACCAAACACACAAAAATCTCACCATTTTGAATGGTTTTTGAGTTATAGGAAATGCCTGTGACTTCAACATCATTTTTATTTATTATTGTTTTTACTTCGATATTTTTTATTAAATCAGTAAGTTTCATATTTTGTTCCTCATTTTTTTTGTTTTTTAGGAGTATGTTTATCTGGTGTTATGTTC
Organism: Candidatus Limenecus sp.; assembly: GCA_045531805.1. Classification (GTDB taxonomy): domain Bacteria; phylum Cyanobacteriota; class Vampirovibrionia; order Gastranaerophilales; family Gastranaerophilaceae; genus Limenecus. The sequence goes on from JAZSES010000339.1 coordinate 2,180, forward strand.
ATAATTCTTGCTGTTTGTAGAGCAACTTCTCTAAATACAGGAGCTGCAACAGTGCTACCCCAAAGAGCACCTTTTGATGGTGAATCTATAACAACATATATTTCAACTTGAGGGTTGCTTGCTGGTAAAAATCCGATGATAGATGTTACCAGTTTGTTTGTGTAACCTTTACCACCTGTTGAAGATTTTCTAGCTGTACCTGTTTTTGCAGCAACTTGATATTCATCCAAGTTTACTGGTGATTTTGAACGTCCAATACTACCAGCAAGTAGTTTTGTAACTATTCTAGCAGTTTCTGGTTTTATTGTTGGGATATATTTTACTTTTTCAGCTTCTTCTTCTGGAGAGTATTTAATTACGTGTGGAGTTACTCTTATACCATTGTTTGCAATTGCTGAGATAGCTGAAATCATTTGCATTGTAGTTACAGAGATACTATATCCATACCCAATAGAAGCGTGTGTTGATTTATGCCAATCATTTGGAACAGGGATTAATCCTCTTGATTCTCCAGGGAGGTCAATTTTTGTTTTTTCTCCAATACCAAATTTCTTTAATGTGTTGTAGAATTCTTGTTTTGACATCATTAACGCTGCCTTGGCACTTGCAACGTTGCTTGAGTGTTCAAAAAGATAATATAAATCTATATAGCCAGGTGAAGGTTTTGTTGCATAATCATAATTTTTAATAGTCCATTTATCAATTTCAAGTTTACCTGTATCCATAATTCTTGAATTTTCGTGAAGTTTTCCATTTTCAATGGCTGATGCGATAGTTAAAACTTTAAAAGTTGACCCAGGTTCAAAGATGTCGCTGAGTGTCCAGTTTGTAAGTTGTGCTAGTGTTGCTTTTTTATAATTGTTGGGGTTGTATGATGGATAAACTGCATAACCCAAAATTTCTCCATTTTTTGGGTTCATTACAATAATTGAACCACGCAATGCACCTTTTTCTTGAATAGCTTTATTTAATTCTACTTCGCAAACGTGTTGTATAGCAGAATCTATCGTAAGTGTTATTGATTTACCTCTTAACGGTGTTGCTGTTGCAGCAGGGTCAGTGTTCACTTCGTAAATAATATCGCCGTCAGGTGTTTTTTCAAAGTTTACGTCCTGTTCAACTTCTTCCAACAAATCTTTTGCTGTAAGTTCGATGCCTGCGGCAACATCTGCATCAGGGTTATAGTATCCTAAAATGTGTGCAGCCATTGAACCTTGGGGGTAAACTCGGCTGTTCTTTTTGCCTAAGCTTATTTCACGTAGGCCTAATTTTCTTATTTGTTGAGCTGTTGTTCTTGATATATCCTTTTTTAGGACTATAATTCTCTCATCTTGGGCTAATTTTTTTGCCAATTGATTTTTGTTTAAATCTAGTATTGGTGCAAGTATTGCGGCCAATTCATTTGGTGTATGGTCATAATATTCTTGGTGAGCATAGACGTCGAAAGATGTTTTGTCTGATGCTAATTTTATACCATTTCTGTCTAAAATAGCACCTCTCATAACAAAGCTTTTTGCACTTCTTTGTTTTTTTGCTTTGATGCGATATTTTTTTACATCAACAATCATTATTAAAAATAAATGCAAAATGATTATGAAGCTAATAATAACGCAACAAATTTGCCAAAAAATTAGTTTGTTATCAAACTCCTTGAATTTTTCTTTGTCACTCTTGTAATTCTTGTTCGTATTCCGTCCCAAGTCGGATCGTAGCCAT
>JAZSES010000020.1:0-2548 GCA_045531805.1 Candidatus Limenecus sp.
GACCGCTTGGCCTCCGACTTCGTACTTGATACTCAACAACTACTTAAAAGCGCTATTTTACTTCCATTTTTAAACATTAAAAGAAAAATAACATTATCTGGTGGACGGGAAGGCTATTCAATCTTCTCTAATGAAATATATAAAGAATCACACAAACTATTTGATCCTAATTATCACGTTGTGAAAAGGAACTTAGAACTAGCCAAGCACATAGGAGCAGATACAACTGAAATTAAATTTATATTAAAAGAGGCAACAGAAGCAACCCAAGACAAAGTTAGTCAATTACTATCAAACATAGACAACAAGAAAAAAACAGTCATATGTTCACCAGCAACAACTTGGGAAAACAAGCATTGGAAAGAAGAACATTGGAGTGAAGTAATCTCATACCTAAAAGATAAAACTAACATAGTTTTTACAGGAACAGATACCGACAATTTGCTAATTGAAAGAATTTTAGAAAACTCAACTTGTACAAAAGAAGACGTAACGATTCTGGCAGGAAAAACAAATCTCGAAGAACTTGCTGAAGTATTTAGAAATGGAGATGTCATAATATCTCCAGACTCAGGCAGCGCCCATATAGCTTGGGCAGTTGAAAAACCAATAATAACCTTGTTTAGTGCAACAGCAGAAAAAAGAAGCGCACCATTTGGTGATAATTGCTACGTGCTCGCTCCTGAATTAGAATGTAGACCTTGTTTAAAAAGAAATTGCAGTCTAAAAACAAACAAAAACAAATGTTGTGAACTTGTAAAACCAGAAGAACTAATCTCTTTATTAACCAAAGTCTTACATTTGGACTAAAAAAATAGTATAATTACAATATTAGTACAGAAATAGACGTCAAAATATGGACTTCTTCAATAAGATAAAAGAATATGCTCGCAAAGTAAATGAATTAGAATACAGTATTTCCACAAATAAAAAAGAATTTATGGAAATATACGAACGCAACTTGGCTCTTGAAAAAGAAATAATTCAAAGAACCCAAGAGCTAGACCAAGCAAACAAAGCATTTTTAACACTAAAACATGTATGGGAACTAATGAATTCAGCAGAACCATTATCCAATGTTCTGCAAACATTAGTCAATTCATTGCACAGAGAAATGGGTTACATAAATAGTACAATTTTGCAACTCTGTAATGACACAAAGGGTAAATACTATAAAATAAAAGCATTTTCGCACAGTCCAATTTATGACAAGCTAATAAATATTCTAGAAGAAAAGAACATAAATATACACGACTATCATCTAAAATACGATACAAAAACGCTCATAACAAAAGCTATTGAAGAAAAAAACATACTACACACTGAAGACTATAAAGATGTAATAAAAAAACTGCTTTATGACTTCAAAGAGGAGCATATTCAGGATATAAACAACCTAGCAGTAAGCAAAAACGTAATCTGCATACCACTTTATCCCTCAAATACAGCTTTTGGAGTAATGATGGTATTTTCACCTAGAGAAATCATTACAGATAAAGAATTAAACTTTCTCAGCCTATTCGCAAACCAAGTAGAAATGGCAATAACCATAGCTAATTTGTTTGAAAATATCAAAAAAGAAGCAGTTACAGATTCACTAACCGAATTATATAATAGACGATATTTTAATCAAGCAATTCAAAAAGAAGCAGAACGTTCTCAACGTTTACACCAACCCTTTTCCCTCATTAGTTTGGATTTAGATTATCTAAAAAAAATAAATGACACATATGGACACTTTTTTGGCGACTTAGCTATAAAATCCATTGCAGATATTTTGAAAAAAAATGCTCGTTCCATCGACGTTGCAGCAAGATTAGGAGGAGAAGAATTTTCAATTTTACTACCTGGTGTAGACTCATCTGGTGCAATGATAGCAGCAGAAAGGATTAGAACAGCAATTGAAGCGCAAGAACTTGACACTATAGGCCATATTACAGCAAGCATAGGTGTTGGCACATTTCCTGAACACACACTAAATGTCGAAGAATTAATCGATATAACAGACCAAGCCATGTATAAATCTAAAATAAATGGCAGAAATAGAGTGACAATGGTAAAAACAATCGATAATGAATCAGAATGGTATGAAGTTGCATTTGGCGCATTTATGGATATACTCACAAAACAAAGAATCCCTGTACCAACAAAAATTGCACAAGAAGTTACTGCAAAATTAAAATCAATAAATCACAACGAAACAAAATCAACACTATTTAATGTTGCAGACACATTGGCACAGACTTACAATAAACATTACAAACAGGGAATAACAAAAGCAAAAGTATTACTGTCAATTGATTTAGCAAAAAAAATGGAATTACCCAAAGAGGATATAGACAAACTCAAAATTGCAATAATATTGTATGACATAGGGAAGTTAATGCTACCACAAGAAATACTTGAAAAAGAAGAACCATTAACAGATGTCGAAAAAAACAAGATAAAAGAACATCCTCTAATCGCAGCAAGGACAATCTTGCAACCAATAAGTTCTGTAGCAGATATCATCCCTATAATAGAAGCTCACCACGAAAACTGGGATGGT
>JAZSES010000110.1:0-14668 GCA_045531805.1 Candidatus Limenecus sp.
ATTAATAATTATAGAAATAATTAAATATCCTCTAAGCATAAATTTAATTGCTTAGGGGATTATTTTTTTTAAGAAATTTTAAAAATTATGCAAAAAACTATTTACATTTGTAAAATTCTGTGATATAATCTAAAATGTAAACTAAAAAACAAATTTTTTTTAAAGATGTGAGGTAATTAAAATGCTAAACCCTAATAGCAATATTGTAAAATCTAATGATGATGCACTTAGAATACTAAATAATGACGTTCACAATTATTTAGGCAAATTATTTTGTGCTCGTGTATTTTTTAGAGGTCCGATAATTGATGAGGTTGAAACTGTTGCGATTTATTCAACAGATAACTATGAAGTTATAAATTGGGCTCATCGTAAATTCGATAAATATAAGGAAATGAATATTCCTGTTGCTATATATTTAAATTATAATTTCGAAGATTCTTATGGTGATTTATTTAAAATTAAGGAGAATGCATAATCATGAAAACTGTACAAATTTCTGAAGGTATAACTCTTACAGCAACAAATAAAACAGCTAATAAAATTTCAACCCAATTATCTGAAGAGCGTCAGCGTATACACGATGAACAATTCTTTTATAATCAACTTAAGGACGCGGAGCGTACTGCTGAAGAAACTGGTGATTGGAGCGTCTATTCTGATTTATATAAAGATTTTTACGGTGTACGTCCACGTTGGTAAATTTAAGGAGGTTTAATTATTATGGCTAATAAATTTTTTAATGTAATAAATGACGCTGTTGATGATGCATTATCTACTCAGTACTCTATGATTGATTCATTACTGCGTGCAATGTTCTATGATGACAGTCACGACGAACATTTAATTTATTACGGTTTGTATAGTGAGTTCATTGATATTGTTAATAATCCTGAAACTCATTACGATGAAAACGGTGATGAGTATTATGTACTTAATCGAGAACGCGTTAATGATTTCGTTAAACGTTTTAGAGATGATCTTAGAGAAAATAAAGATAGAATTTAAATATAGTTAAATTCGCTGATGTATATATATGAATATAAATCTAAATAAATAAATTGAGGTGAATTAATTAAATGACACACGATGAAAAACTGATAAATTTTGAAGCTAAAGTTAAATCTATTATAGATGAAAGTATAAATTCTCTTAATTCAAAAATTGCACGACATCAAGATGACTTACTTCGTTTAATTATGAATGATGATACTGATCCAGGAGATGCTTATAAGGTATCCTTGTTTAAAATGAAAGTTGCGCAGCATAAATCCGCAATTGATGAGTTGGACTATTCAGTCAGTGAATTAAAGTCCGTTTTAATTGCTATTAATAATTTAAAGGTGTTTGGCTATGATTGATCAAGATATTGCAAATTCTAGAGTACTTAATAAATCAGTAGGTCCTGAAATTCTTGATTTAGACATAGTTAGTGAAGATTTTGTTGGTCTTGATAGTTATTTAGGAGGTTTGAATTAATATGCGTCAGATGATTACTGATTCAAAATTTCATTTTAATCATGAGTATTCTGTTAAAGTATGCTATGCGGTTAAGTCTAATACTACGCCAGTTTATAAGTACGCATATATAACAGTTCGTAGCGAGAATGAATACTCAGCACTTATGACATCCGCAATTTATGTGTCTAATAGTAAATTTGATTGTGATCATATTGATTGGATTGATACACGCGTTATTAGTTGTCGCGGTTGCGGTACGTCTAGTAAATTTTTAGGTAGTGAAATACTGGAGGCTAGTTTCTAATGGACATAAGTGATATTTGCATGAAAACTTTTGCGCCTGCTTATTTAGTTAGAAAAGTTAACGGCTTTGGTAAAAAGGTATACGATCTTGAAGACTGTGAATACATCGTTAAGCAACTGAATAAGATAATGACCGGCTATGAGACTGATTGGTATAAACCTAATGTTGAAGCTATGATGATTGATAATGTGTTAGATTCATCTGTAAATCTTATTGCATTTCAGCACTATATAGAAATGTATCGAGTTTATAGAAATCTTGTACGAATGTTAACATGTGATGCTGATACTATACCACGTAAAATTGATGTGATGACTGCATTATGTCAATTTTCTAATAAAGTAGACATATTCGAGGAGGCGATTAAAGATAATGACTGATAAACGTATTCGAGATTCCTTTGTTATTGTAGTTGAGTTTACAAATAGTCAGATGTTTGTATTGAAAGGTACAAATGATCGCGGTGGCGTTTCTGGCTTTACTGAAGATGTAACTAAAGCTAAAAGATTTAAATCTATTGACGCAGCGCAAAAATTCGCTGATACTTATGTATATTTATATGGTCAGCCAACGATACGTCCTATTAAAGTAACTTATGATAGTTCAATTGATGCAGATTTACCTATAATCGTTGGTCAGCCGGTAAAAACTGAAGAAGAACTTCGCATTGATTTTATTAAATATATACGTTCAATGATTAATTATTGGTCTGAGGTTGATATCGAATGCGAAACTGCTGATGAAATTAAAAATAGACTTGAAGGACTAGCTCATTCGATTTTATCATTAATTGACGGCGAGGTTTCAAATGCACCAGGATATGAATTGATACCAATATCATCTAAAGAAAATAATTTATATTATTTGAGCGAAGGTGAAAGGCAAATACCTGAGAATGTTGATATAGCCGGTTCTCTAAATGACACGCTATTTAGCTAAATATTTATTTAGGATGTGATATTATATGTGTGAATTTTGTGAAAATTTTGATTTTAGTGAGGTAGGTATAGAAGATATACTTGGTACTGAGAAAGTGTGTCTTGCAAATGGAAGTTATAAATTTCCCATAAATAAGCAATTTGCATTTTGCCCCAAGTGTGGTAAACCTTTAAATAAAAGTTTTAATCAAGATGTTAGTGTGCGTGCTGCTCGCGATGAGATTTGTAGAACACTGAACTATAAAGATACATTTGATGCTCATCATGATATTTCTTTAGATGATACTTTTGTTATTGAATTTAGAGGTAAGTCATTTTTATTGAATATAAGCGAGCTTAATCATGACGAATATACTACGCCTATAGATTATTTAAAATATGTCGCCAAAATTAAAAATGCATAATTATAATGATATAATTTAAAAAATCTTAAGTTATAAATAAAAAAATTTAAATTAAACGGAGGTAAATTATTATGATGAAAGATTTAGGATTAAACAAAATGTTTGGACGAATTGCACCGGGTATGTGTAGATTATCGATGTCAGGCGGGATTGCTGTAAAGACTACCAACGGTTATAAGTCATATAACGTTAAAAAGAATCGTCTTACAAACTGTAGCAATTTTGTGTTTGACATCGGTGATGATTTCTTCTTCCTCATTCCTACAAATAAGGTTGAGGTAGGCGATATCATTCTCGTTAACGGCACACCTCGATGTGTAGTCACCGTAGATAAAAGCGCTATCACAGCTATTAACTATGAAAATTCAGTAATTGAAACAATATTACCAGAGCGTCATGTTTTCATGGGTAATACTTACTTCTACGGTAAAATCGTATCTATGTTTGGCAGCGGTGCAAATGTTAAATCTGCAAAGGGTAGTATGATGAAATACTACATGATGTCTCAAATGTTTAAAGGTAATTCATCTACCAGCACGGGCATGTTTGATAGCAGTAATCCTTTTAGCACTATGATGATGATGAACATGCTCGGTGGTTCGAGTGGCTTCAGTGATATGTTTGATGGCATATTTAATGAAGACATATTCGGCGATGATATTGACGTTGAAGATAATTTTGATGATGACGATGAAGGAGACGACGAATAATGGGTGGCGGTTCTTGGACTACTGCAAGTTACGTAAATCATTCCACAACAACTCGCGGATTTAGTTCTATGGATGCTTTTAAATCCGCATCTACTCAAGAATTATATCGCGCTAATAAATTAGACGATTGTTTAAATCCTTATAAGGTTATCAGAGAGTGCTGTGACTCAGATGAACATCCTAATACAATTCCAGTAATATTGGCGCTAGATGTTACCGGCTCTATGGGCTCTGCGGCTTCGGCTGTAGCCAAACAACTTGGCGACATAATGTCTAAACTGTATGAGTCAATAACTGATGTAGAATTTATGACTATGGCCATTGGCGATTTAAGTTATGACGATTCCCCTATTCAGGCTTCTCAATTTGAATCAGATATACGTATTGCTGAACAACTTGAAAAAGTTTATTTTGAAGGTGGCGGTGGCGGCAACCGTTATGAATCTTACACGGCTGCTTGGTTTTTTGGTTTAAATAATACTAAGTTAGACTGTTGGAAGCGCGGTCGCAAGGGTATTATAATAACTCTCGGTGATGAGCCTCTTAATCCATATTTACCAGTACATCAATTGTCAAATAGTTTAGGTTGTAAATTGCAATCAGATGTCGAGACACCAGAACTTTACAAAAATGCTTGTGAGAAATTTGATATTTTCCATATTGCGATTGACGATTCAAACACTTCATATAAATATTATAGTGCTGATATTGATGAATCATTTGGTAAATTATTAGGTGATAGATTGAAAGTGTCTACTCTCCAAAATTTAGGATGTACAATTACGTCTATAATTGATGAATGCTGTTCTGATTATTCAAGCGCAGTTAACTCAGAATTTAAAACAGAGATAAAATCCGATAATTTGATTTCTTGGTAATTAATTGTATGAAAAACGTTAAAGTAGTGATTGGCGCTAATTTCGGTGACGAAGGTAAGGGTGTTACAACTGATTTTTTATGTAGGTCTACCACGGGATCAACTCTAAATGTGCTGTATAATGGTGGTATGCAACGGGGACATACAGTTAAAAATTTTGTATTTCACTGTTTTGGCGCAGCTACACTGAGTGGTGCAGATACTTATTATGACCGCAATTTTATGATTAATCCTATTGCTTGGATTCAAGAATTATATAATCTTAATGATTACTTAATAAATAATAATATCAGAATAAATCCAAAATTTTTCGCAAACACAGATTGCTATATAACTACTCCATATGATGTACAAATAAATCGTGCAATTGAAAATCGTCGAGGATTTAATCGTCATGGTTCTTGCGGAATGGGAATATTGGAAACTTATAAACGTAGTCAGTATCCTAAATATGCAATAACATTCAAAGACTTGTCAAATCAAATTGCATTATATAATAAGCTTAAACTCATACGTGACGAATACGTTAAAATAAGATTAACTGAATTAGGATTAGATGCTATTGATGATATTGATTCATTAGACGATTTTATGAAATGCGCATGGGATTTACATAAGATAATTCGTGCTGTAGACTCAATAAACGAAATAACGTCACAATATAATAATGTTATTTTTGAAGCTGGCCAAGGTTTACTACTTGACGCTGGTCGTATAAATGAAACTAAGCATTTAACTCCAAGTTATACGGGTTTAACATATTTGTTACCTTGGCTTAATAATTTATCTACTGATATTGACTTAGAGGTCGTGTATGTCACTCGTAGTTATATAACACGTCATGGAGCGGGAAGTTTACAAAATGAGGTTTGTTTACGTCAGATAAATATACAAGGTCAAGATACGACAAACGTTTTTAATGAATATCAGGGTAGCATTAGGTACGGTCGTTTAGACATAGATTCTATGCTGCAAACTATTGATAATGATTTTAATAAACTTACTAATCAAAATGCAAAAAAGAGTTTATCAATAACTTGGTTAGATAAAACAGATGATTTTATTCGTTCAGTTTATCGCGGACATATATTTGATTGTTTAAATCCTAACATATTGTCTGGCAGATTCCACATGTTATACAAAAATTGTTATCGATGAAAATAAATTAATTTTAATTATTATTAAAAATTCCGTAAATATGTCTAAATAATTATTTACGGAATAAATTTGCAAGAATACCCAAGCTGGTTTAAGGGGACGGTCTACTAAACCGTTAGACATAGTGATATGTGCGAGAGTTCGAATCTCTCTTCTTGCGCCAGTTTTCCTATGTAGGACATTCGCTATTAAGTCATACAATATTTTACAGTAATGAAACTAATAGTAATAATGATGAAGGATGTCAGAAAGACGCACCTACTGTTAATTACTGACCTCAGGTACGCACGAGAACAGTGGCTTAACATGCGAAAAGTCAAGCAGCGTATATACGGATATAGCATGCAGTTTTGTTTCTTTAAATTGTAGTTTCTTTGTTATTCTGGGAATAAATCAAAGCAAACAGCAAATATGTGATGGTAGTTTAATTGATAAAATGCTGGAGGTCCATGGTCCGGAGATACAGGTTTGAATCCTGAGCCATCACGCCATAAGGGTGCTGTTATCCTATAAAAATTAAATAAAATCTTATAAGGGTCGACACTTGATAAGAAATTTAATTAATGAGTAATGAATTGAGCAGAGCATAGGTGTAATTAACCTATGAGTGAGGAGATAACACTATAAACAACCAGTTCGGGCCTGTCAGGTTTCGACGGTGTAGAGAAAGTATGTAATTCACGCGTATGATTTCACGTTACGAATCAACTTAAATTAAACGCTAATGTTTTAAATTCATTTAGAGCTCCGGCTCGTTGTGCAGCTTAATTTAGTTTGCGCTTCGCAAAACAATACACCTATCTCTCGGTAAGTATTTGAGCTTTAAAGATAGAGATGATTGCGAGATTGATTCTAAGTTTCCTCTCAAAGAAAATAAAGAAACTTTGTGGTGGAGGTCAGACAAGTTGACTTTGCGGACCCAAGGATTAGGTTTTGCCGTTTAGAGACTGCCATTCAGCCTTATATGTAGTAACATTAGAACCTACTATGAAATAGATAAAAAATCGGCTATCGTGTAAAAAGATTATATATTAGTATTTGTATCGGACAGGAGTTCGATTCTCCTCAGGTCCACCACGAGTAGATAAGTTAACAAAATTAGCGACTACTCATGAATAGCCTATATGGTAATTCTACTAAAATCGCGGATGTGTAGCGGGAGCAAGACTTTATTGTTCATTTATATATAAATGTATTAAGGTAATTACTTAGTATGTTGTCCAACGGTTTATATTTGAGTGGTATTATGGGTCCGTTTAAAACTAACTTAAACCACATTCCGAGTGATTGTAACCGATGCGATACAGGTTACTAATATATCCGGATATAGCTCAGTTTGGTAGAGCGTCTGTCTTGGGAACAGGAGGCCACGTGTTCAAGTCACATTATTCGGACCAAAACCTACTGATAGACTTGAAATAATAGTTAAGCTTAATATCCCACGCCACCGGCTTTGGATAAGGTAATCGTGATAGGTGGGGTTAGAGTAAAAGAATTGTTTTATATGTCTGTATGGAGAGTAATGAACTTCTTAGTATTATGGGACGATTGAATAAAAACTCGCACAATTCATTATTGTGAGATATGGTGAGAATCCTAAGCGACTGTTTTCGGTAGGTTTTAATTTTTTTTCATAAAAACTATTTACATTTGTAAAATTCTGTGATATAATATATAATGTAAGCTAACAAACTATTATATGAGGTGTAGATTAATGAGCACTAAAAATAATAATAAATTTATTATTGATGAAAAATTTTATAATAGTAAATATGTTGCATCGCGCTCTGATATTAATTCAATGCTCAGTATTCAAAAAGCTGAATTATATTCTGTAGTTTATAACGACTTTGAAGACGCTAACAATTTTCGAAATTATATTTTGAGTCATGAATATAACAATTGGACTAAAGAGCAAGAAAACAACTGGGTTGAATTACACAAGAGATATATAATAACTCGTAAATTATTAGCAGAATCAGGATATATTGTGACTTTTCCAAAAGAATCTTCTGTAACGCTACGAACCGGTATAAATATTAATAGTTTATCATTAGATGATTTAAATGCATTATATACGCAAGCTTCAGACGCATTTTGGTATAGTTCGAAGTATGATACTATACAATCTGAAACTTGGAATGACGAATATCAGTCAGAGTATAATTTTATACGTATGACATACGAATCATTATTAAATGAATTGGCAATAAGAAATAAATAAAAATTTATTTTTAATAACAATTAATTAAAATTGTCTAAATATTATATTGTGAATTAAATAGGTGCTACGAAGCGCTACCATTATTTGGAGTTAAAAGCCAGACGTAAGTTGGTTAGTGAAACAGCAGCTGTAGTAAATGGAGTGTGATGAACAGCCTATTTATTTATAATTTATATTAACTAAGAGCATCAAAGTAGAATAGGTAATTGCGTCTACACAGTTTAATAGACAACTGTAGCATTAAAATGAAGATATCATTGCGCTTCACTTAGTTATGTACTTTATGTTAGCGGACGACCGGAAAATATTTATTTAGTTATTCTAGATTTCTAACAAATAACTTAAATGATTATCACGTGTACAATTATTTAAGACGGATGCCGGCGCTTGACAGACAAAGTGATGAGAGTAGTAATTCGTCTCTCCCGCTAACCATAGGAAATAAATAAATATTAAATAGGTGCCACGATACGGAACAACTTGGTATGATGAATTTGAAAATCGCACATGCCGAATTCACACTGCTGTGGTAAATGGAGTTTGATGAACAGCCTATTTATAGTAAAAAATTAAATACGCCGCTGTGGTGGAATAGGCAGACACAAGGGACTTAAAATCCCTCGGTAGCGATACCGTACCGGTTCAAGTCCGGTCAGCGGCACCAGGTGGGTTTGTAACAAATATGACGGTCCTACATATGTAAAAAGTCGTAAGGCTGGAAACTGTCAGATGTGTAGATTGGTAAACTTAATTACCACCAGAAACGTGTGCTATATTGTATATGCGTACGAATGCAGTATAAGTTTCTACAGAGCACGGCACGACACCTGTAGAATTCAGCCATGAGAATTCGGTACCTAACCGTAAGGGCTTAGATTGGCGACGGTGACAATCGGAGAGACGATATGCTGGGATTCGCGATACATCGCCGGCTTGCGGGGTGTAGTTCATGCCCAGCGACCATGCCTCAATAGCTCAGCAGGCAGAGCATGCGGCTGTTAACCGCAGTGTCACAGGTTCGAGCCCTGTTTGAGGCGCCATTACTTCTGCATAGTCTTACAAGTAAAGTATACTTGTAATTATAGACTATAAGTAATTCAACAATAATTAAGTTCTCGAGATTCTAATTATTTTTTGAATTCGTAAAATCTCACATACAATGCAGAATACGTGATGTGAGTGTCAGACCTAAGGCTCTGCGTTGTAAATGCCTTAGATGTTATAATATGTTCAGTGCTACGAAGCCTATATCTAAGTGATGCGATTAAATTGTGTTAAATAATCACCTATCATTAGTTGGGAGACAGCAGCAGTAGTAATGGAGTTAGATGAACAGCTGACTTATTATAACAAACATTTATACGGCTGATTCGTCTAGCGGTCTAGGACACCTGACTTTCTATCAGGTAATCGGGAGTTCGAATCTCCCATCAGTCACCAAAAGAGATACTTGACATTTATCTATTTTTCAAAGCACTCTTCAAAGGTTAGTTAAAATAGCGTTTAAGACAGTGTAATTATTTTACACATACCTTGAGACGTTACCAAGGGTAAATTTATACGGCATGTTAGTTTAGTGTTAAAACGGCGGTAGTGCGCGCGCTGCAGACATTCGGTTCGATTCCGGTACATGTCGCCAATGATATATTACATTATTTAATCATTTGAAGGATTTTATTAATGTATCTATAATTCCGTCAGTTACATTAATATAATCAGTGATATAGATACAGACGGATGTAATATATCATACTAAGACCCACTCTGGTCTGCCGGCAATGAGTTCGTTTTTCCGCTGTTACTTCGAATAAAGTCAAGGCAGTTGCTTTTAAAGTCGACTAAGTTTTGCTATTATCTATAAACTGGAAAACATTCGACAGTTGTATATATGCACTGATAGTTTAGATACCAAAATACCAATTTTCGATTCGATTGGAGATGCGGTGAAAATCCGTAAAGTGCAAATGAATCTGGGCAAGTGAACAGTTGCGCACAGCGTTAATTCAGCTTTGGATTTTCGGGGTTCACCATGTTAGATAGTTTTGGAAGTCTCAAAGGCATGAGGTTGGATGAGTCTAACTTTTAAATTATTAAAACAACCGTGGCGGTGGCGGTTTTCCTGAAAGATGGTTTTCGACCCGCTATCATATACCTAGACGCATGAAAGAGTTTGAAATATCGGGTATATGAGGTAATATAATATAATATAATATATGGCTTATTAGTCTGAAGATGAAAACATCTATTAGGTGAAGACGCTGGCTGAAGTTCCAGAAACGTAGGTTCAAATCCTACATAAGCCAATGGGTGCTGTTATCCTATGAAATATTGAGGTAGGTATAGTTTTGTGCACGAGGTTATACTGAAGGCATTAGAGTAGTGAATGGAGCAGAATCTTGGCGTCATGAACCAAGAAGTGAGGAGATAACACTATAAACAACCAGCATATCGACCGTATCATGGCGAGATACTTAATTGTGAGGTTCGACTCCTCAAAGGTCGACTGAGTGACGTATATAGTCATAAAGTTCTACAGAAGTGTTTATACTGAAGGAGTAATTAATCAGCAGTGTAAATATATGTAACAAAAAGGGCTCATAAGGCTGACAACAAGCGTAGGCACTGAGGGTGGCTCGACTCCACCTCGTTACATCATCGTGAGTTATGATTTGTAGGTAATGGTCTTGCAAACATAAAAATGCTAACCTATAGGGTGGTAACCTATTAATATAATTTCTATAGAATTATATTAATTTAATAACTACTTAAATATTGGGCTGTGGTGAAGTTCGGTAAACACACTTGACTTTGACTCAAGCACTACTCTGGTTCAAATCCAGACAGCCCAGCCACAAGCCAACTACCCTGAGGCTATGCTAAAAATGGTGAGTTATCTGATTCACTTGAAATCAGACAAGTGTCGAGGTTATACCTGCGAAAGTAGAAGCCTGGGCGTAATCTTAAGTATAATTGGTGCTGGGCTTGTTGATTACGTCAGTACATAAGAATAGATAGCAATATTCAAAATTACAGACCCGGTCTGATATATGCCGATAACGATGTACAGGTTATAATATATCAATTATATCATAGTGATGTGGTTAATGTCATATTACTGTGTCCAAACCGCGATAAGCTGCGGTGTCAAAATGCTGAGTTTGTAGTACGACTTGAAACTGCCGTGTTCGTAGACTGAAGTTACGACAATCGTGATGTCTGGGCGTATTTAATCTCAATGAAGTTGATTTTTTATTTAGCGTCAGTATATAAGTTTCGATGACAAGAAATTAAATTATAGATATACTTCCACTCTGATATATGGTGACGTATCTTCGAAGTACGTAATATATCAACTATATATCACAGGGTATTGTAACGGTAGCATGGAAGGTTCATACCCTTCCGGTCTGGTTCGACTCCGGCCCTGTAACCAGCGGCTATGGTTTTATAGAAAGTTCATTAAGCGAGTTTTGAATTCCCGGCAAGCAGTTATTAAATCATTGAGATTTAGACTGAAGAACATAAACTCAACAGGACTAAGTTAGTTGAAGCGAGAGTTCGAGTCCTCAACCGTATGGATTGAATTACATTTTGATAGGTGATGTAATCAATAACGTTCGAATCGTAACGGGCAGGTGCAATATACTAGCGTCCTATCATTTTAATATGACCGTGTAACTCAATGTTAGAGGGCTGCCTATAATAGGTGGTGTATGTAGGTTGGAATCCTATCACGGTTACCACACCACGGATTGAGACGAATGCATGGCGAAAATTTCTACGTATTAGGAGACAGAGTAAACCAGTTCATCACTACTCAAGTGCTATGAGCAGTCATTCGTGAGGCGAAGTCTTGGGGAAAGTCCGATACTCAAGAGTGTGTAGGTAACGCGACATTATTAACAGACGTTACAAGCTGAGAAAGTACTGAGAGGGAAATCACGACAATTAGTTATCTGTCGCCATTGTAAGTGAACGGGAACAATTGTACCAGTCTCTATAGCTTAGATGATAGAGGCGATAATCTAAGTAAAGGTTCAACTCCCAGCTAATGTTTACTGCTTTATGCGGGCGTTAGTTGCGACTTAAACGACTTAGTTTATGCTGTTATGACAGGTCAGAGAAAACCTGAATAATATAATTTGCTTAAATCAAATTATATTAGTTATACTATTTATTTGGCACGTTCGTAGGCCGCTATTACGGTTAAATCCTACACTCACTACTGTATTTAAGGCAGGGCGGATGAAATGAGACAAGGTAATTAATAGAGACATTGTGAAAGTTAAATATCGTGAGGGTTGTATCTAGGTAACAGCGTATACATTTTAATACGGACGCTGATACTAATGTAGATTATTTGTAATAATCGTGGGGCCTCATACAGGATAGGCAAAGGGCTGTAAGTAATTCCTCTGTGCAGTGTGTAACGTTCTAATTTAACTTTTTCAACGGTCTCTTTAATTTTTTCAAATTTTCTATTTACATTTGTAAACAATTGTGATATAATATATAATGTAAACTAAATCAACTATTATATGAGGTGTTAATTGTGAATTTTAAATTTGAAGTATTTGATGCACTCGGTAACAATGTTACAGATGATAGAGATTGGATAATTCGGCCGGACGGTATTTTATGCTATGCAGTTGAAGATATTGGTGACCCTATTAAAGAATGTGAAATTGGATTTACTGTGCTGTTGACAGTAAATGATAAATCATTTTATATTAAATAATTAAACAATCATAAATTATTTGAATATAATATTAATATAGACATAGAGGTGCATATTATGTATACTGATGAAATTGGAACAGAGTATTGCGTTTGCGGTCATAAATTTAAATATCAGCCAAATGACGGCATACCGAAAACAAGTATTCGCGGTCAGAGACTAGTTGCAGAAGATAATGAACATCTTGCAAATTGTCATAAGTATCAAGAATGTTTAAAAATTGAAACTGCGCGCAGGGAACGTGAAGCTACGCGTCAAACACTTAAAGAGGAAGGTTGTTTGAAACTAGTTTTAGGTTATGGAATAATATTAGTTGGTATTATAATGCTAATTGCTGATATTTGTTCAGGCGGATCATTAGACATATCGGGTTGGGCATTTTTAGTAATGTTTATTGGGGCAGGCATCGCCGTAGGATTTTTAAACTTTATATTTGGTTCTATATTTGGTGCAATATCTGATATACCAAACAAGCCTAACACTTTTGATATAGCGAATGATATCGTATTAACACAAACACAAGTTAAATCTATTAACACTTCGTTAGGTAAAGATATATTCGGTCAAAATATAAATAAAAATTAAAATTAACTTAAAATTATATAAAATTTATCTAAATATATTATTGTGAAAGAAAACACCGGCGAAATTATAATTAATATGATAGTTTATCGGTAAAACACGGCCCGTCAAGGCCGTAACGCAGTTCGAGTCTTGCGAATTATTAATTATATTAGTAACTAAATAAAACTCGCTCAGATAGCACTGATTCGTATACGGAGTGCAAGTAATAATGGATGACAGAGGCGACCGGGCGGCTAATCCGGTATCGGACTGTTATATTTAAAAGAAGCGTAATCGCGATACGTGGAAGCAGGTATTACAATCAAGGAAATGATTATAACAAACCCATTGAGGAAAACAATGTAAGACAAACACGTTGCCAGGTGCTCGCGTATGAAGAGGTAATCGTTAATCTGGCAGTACTTGTTCATTTGGTGTATTGGGAGAGCACGTCGAGACAAGGGTCTCGGAGGAGTAGGTTCAAGGCCTACAATGAGCACCACTCAGACGTGTCGGATAAAATGCAATAGTCCTGCCACATTTGTAGTTTGGTTGCACACACGTTTGATACTGCCCCTTAATGAGATTAGTTACTTGTGAGGTGCTAGTCCGCCTGTGAACCGCGGTAATATTCAGGTGGGTTTAATATATGTCAATAATTAGATGTTCATGTCATCTTGTTGACACCACAAATTACGGTTTATGGTATTCCCGTAGTTTGGCTCTTCAATTAATAAACGCATTTATACTGTTAATTGAAGTTCATCCTTCAGGCCTAAGACAGCTGGACAATTGTTCGCGCCAATAAGCTGTGCCGTGAAAATCGGCATTTTTATACGCCGTATGTCCGGGTTGGTGAGGGAGCTGACTTGAAATCAGTTGGTCCGAAAGGGCTTGCAGGTTCGAATCCTGTGTACGGCGCCAATTAAAAACTTTAAAGACTCTAATCAAATCAATTATTCATTAGTTTAATGAATTAACACATCCTTAAGAATTTAGTTTACAAAAAAGAATTAAATAATCAAATCAAAATCGCGACTTAAATTAATTGGAAGTTTTTATTTATCAATACTTAATATTGATAAAATGTTTTATATAATTAATTGGGTCGCGATTTTCTATTTATATTTTATGACTTCAGTTATACTGAGGTCATATTTTTTATTTTATATGAAAATAAATTTTTTTAATGGGATTCGAATGAAATATTATTTGGAAACGAGTGTGTGGCTTCCGCGCTCGAGGGCGACAATACCCGTGCGGCACATCTCGAGGATGCCGTAGGGGATC
>JAZSES010000074.1:0-4908 GCA_045531805.1 Candidatus Limenecus sp.
ATAAAGACGGCTTACTAATTCCAACGGGACAGCCTATAGGCTACGGCTCTGCCCTCTACAATATAGCAGACTTACGTTCGATTGATTTTGACGACGTGTCAGACTGGATACTTGACGAATTCGTACCCGAGAAACACAAAAGAGCTTTACCAGATGCGGCAGACGCCTTTTTTAATGCGTATGAAACCATAAATCGAAATAGGGAACTTGAAGAGCCTGCAAAGCCTCCCGTTAATGTCTGGGCAATATCCAATTCCAATAACATATATAATGATATGTTTAAAGGTCTTGGAATCGTGGCCGATATTGAAAAAGCAGTGCGCAAGAAAAAAACTGACCTGTACTACAAGGAAAGAGGTCTTGCCGTGCATCTATTAAAAAATAGTAAAATCTTCAATGAGAAAAAACGGCAAACTGCACTATACAAGCTATCCAGAGGTACACGATACGCAGAAATGGCACTAGATAATAAGTTTGCTTATGACGATTTTTCACTTGTAGGCTATAAGATACTGAAATATGGCTGGCAGCCTGTAGTCTCAATAATAAATGGTGATACCGAATATAGTATATATAGAAAAACTGGTGATAAGTTCATGCACGTAACATATTACCAAGCAAAGTACACACCTGCCTACAAGGTTAAACACGCTCAGGATAGAGCTGGATTTAAAAAAGAATATGGGCAATATTTATACGATAAATTTATTCGAGGTTATTTATCATTTGAAACCTATGAACTTAAATGTGAACTGCTTGACTTATTAACAGTAAAAATGTAATATACATATAGAAGCCAGAGCCTTAAAAGTCAACCGTCGGAAGCGGTGGGGCGCAATAGGGTGACTCCCTGTTATCTGGCTTCTTTTGTTTTGCAATAAAAAAGCTGTCCTATAAATAGGACAGCTTAATTATTAACTAAATACAATGGAGAGTAATATTTAAACCACTTGCTGGAATTTCGCTACCTCTGTCATTAACTTCTGTTAATGATGTAGTAAATACCCATACATAGCTACTTGAGGCATTTGCTTTCAAGTTAATATTTGCAGTTGTGATTTGTGAACCAGATATAAGTTCACCATTAAACATCATCCCACGGCTATCAGAAAAGCCTGCGTATTTATATAAAACACCCTGAAAACTGATGTAAGAGTCAGAGTGAAGGCGATATCCAGCACTAATAAACGCCGAATACAATTCATTAAATAATTCAGCTCTCGTTTTTACGCCATCAGTAGTTACAGTTAATGTATTAAGCGAAACATTATTTGCTAGATTACTATTTAATTCATCAAGCACAGTCTGTACGTCCTCACCTTGCCACTTGTCAGCATCAAAAGGTTCTCCTGTTGTAATAGCAGTGATGCAGCGGTATCTGTCACCGTTGTATGTTACAACATCACCAACACTATAGGTCTGTGTAGCGTCGTAAGCATCCGCAATCGAGACACTATTAAACTTGTTGTTATTCGTAACAATCTGTTCACCAAGTGTCTGATTGATTGCAAGAAAACGAGCAGCATTAGCGGAATTAATACCGTCCTGTTCTGTCTTGAATGTGTTAAGCTCCGCAAGCTCAGTAGTATGCTCTCCTGATGTATCCTGTAAAGCCGCTATCTGCTCGCCGAACGTCGTGATACTGGACACAGCAGAATAGAGCTGCTCATCCAGCAATTCCATTGTAGTGTTGTAATCACTAAACACTGGACGGTCTGAGCCAACAACTAAAGGAAAATGAAAATGTAAAGTTGAATTTTGAATAGACATAAAAATAACCTCCTATCTAAATGTTAACCATTCTAGGGCTGTCAACTCTAGCCCCTCTAATTCTGATTCTGTGTAATTTCGGGCAGCGAACTCGTCAGCCGTCATAGTGTTGCACAGATAAGTTAAGACTTCACTAATTGCCATATATACGGGCATTTTTTCACCGCTAACAGGTGAAAAAATAAAAAGCTTCTTGAGGAACTGCTTGCCATAATATGCGAAGTCTCTGTTAGTTAGATTATACTGTTGCAATTGCTCCTCTGTCAATCCTAGTTCAGACAGCTGAGCCTCTGTTAATCCAAAATAGCGCATATACTGGTATATTTCTTTATTATTATCATCCAAGGAAACACGCTTACCAATAACTCCGTTGTAGACGTTAGCAGCACTTGCAGCCTCTACCCTTTTAATATATTCCAGAAGAGCTTTAAGCTCTGCATCTGTTTTTGCTTTCTCAATGTAGAGCTTATCAAGTAGAGCATTGAACTGTACATAGATTTTTGTTTCCAGTTCTGACTTGACGGCATCTATATAATCCTTAACATATTTGAAACGATTATCCAGATTATCCAGAACTATTTCCAGTTCTTCAATTTTCGCTTCGTTGGCAAAAACTTTCTTCTTAATAATAGAATAATCGGAAACCAAATTATTAAGTTCTGTAAACTGCTCTTCTAATGCTGTAATTCTAGGCAGTGCTTTGTTAAGCTCTGCAATCTGTTTAACCCATTCCGCAAAAGTAGCGTCTAGCTCTTTCATCTTGTTAAGTAACCAATCATCATTAAAACACTGAACGTCTGTATATGGGTATTCATGATTATAAGCCATTTTTAGTACCTCCTAATTAAAAATTCTTCTTCAAACATATTTGCAATGGTCTCGTAAATATCGAACTTTCTAAGTTCAATTTCTTCTTTAATCATTGCCTGAGTTGTCATCACACCGATATTTCCGTGTATACGCCCTTCATGGAAACTATAATCAATCTTGTCGTTAGTTCCCTGGCGCTTATTAACTGTTGTACCATTAGCAGCATCGTGCCTACTTCCTATTCTACCATTCACACCTGTAGAACCTGTCACCGTCTGCGTATGATTGTTAGTGTCTGCGCTACTTCTGCCAGCTGTCTGTCCACTTGCTGCACTTTCTGGAGATAGTGCAGAAGCATCAAATGCGCTAACATTATTAAGTAGGCTATTACTGTTCGAGTCGCTGGTTGCATCGTGTGCGCTTCCGCTGGTGCTAGTGCTAGAGCTTGCACTAGTGCTAGAACTAGAGCTTTCGCTCGAGCTTGCACTAGTGCTAGAACTAGAGCTTTCGCTATTATATGCACTTTCGCTAGAACTTGCGGAATCGCTCCATTTTTCCATTCTGTCATAATTTTCAATAGGCACATAGTCAGAATATAGCGTATCATACATTCGCTTAAATTGCTCATACATTCTAGCGAACCAGTTTTCTATATTACGCTTCAAAAAATCGGGCTGCTGATGAAACGGGAAAAGCTCTCCCGACTGCTGCAATATCAAATCAACGAGCGTCTGTTTGTCGAAAGATTCATATAATGAAATATCGTCAAAAAGTTTTTTGTCGCTAAATTGATAAAACCCCCAGAGTGTTATTCTACCCAATCATATCACCTCCTAATAGCTCGCCAGCTTTTTCCAACACTTCAACATCACCTCTAAGCTCAACGCTGAACTCTTCACCAGTTAAGCGACTGGCAAATTCTAAACTAGGCTTTAAATTATCCTCTATTACAAGAGTAGGTATTGCCTTAATTTCTACGTTGTTGGCGTTTACCTCATCAGTTACTAATCGTTCACGCTTATTAAGATTAGCATTGTTAATACCGATTAAGCTTAAAAACTCATTGAAATAGCTACGCTTTAACTCCTGAACCTTATCAGAGATAAGCTCAGAACCTAGCTCAGAAACTAGAGTATTTACATTAATCTTGTCCAAATCCTCAGAATTAATAACTACATAAGGACTGCCAATTGTTAAGTCGTTCAGTGCTTCTTTAAGGGTTGCAGAAATTTTTTTGTTCGGGGCTCCCAAGAGCTTACCCATGGATGCTGTCATTAAGTTAACATTCATAGCCTTGTCACAAGCTGCCATTTTTTCAGCGGTTCGAACAATAAAAGGTCTGAATCCGCAATAATCATCAAAGAGTTTAATAATGCAGCTGTTAATCCCTACAATCCCGATTTTAATGTCGTCAAAAAACGGATTAGAAAAGCTTAACTGCCTAGGCTGGTAATATAAATCTATCTCATTAACTCCATAGTCACCAGCTACCCAACCGAATTTGTTAGTATAAATAAGCCCGACGCTGCCCCAATGGAATAGCAAAAATCTGAAAAAATTCAGTGCTATGTGTTTGGGGATTCTTAATTGATATTTGAAGTAAACAAGCCACCAGAGCACCCATTCATAGTATGCAGTTTCTGTATTAAGTGGTCCTTTTACTTCATTGGGTTGAATGCTAAAATAGTTAGCTAACATCTGCTGATTATATGTCATAGGTGAATTAATCATATTTACACCTCCTCCTACTGTATAAATACACCCGAATCCATGAGGCTCTCAACCTCTTCGATAAGCTCCCTATTAAGCGGAGCTTGTAACTTGAACTCGCTTGTTTTAACAAAACCAGTCAATGTTCCGATAGTTAATACTTTGCTACATGGTCTTCCGTATAATTGCATTAACACTTCTGGATCTTCTGACAATCCCCTCTTCATCAAATAAACGGATAATGATTTATTATCATAAGCTGAGGAATTACCACCAAAAGCATTAACAACACTAGCCTGTTTCGTGAAATAACTTGAAAAGCTTGCGACTGCTCCAGCGATACCGCCCAAAGTTAAAGCACCTGTACCCAGTGCAGCAGCTGCCAAAGACACACCTCCAGCAAGTAAGCCTGTAGGATTAGAGCTTGTAGCATATCCAAGCGGTACGTCTGCGTTGACATTTCCATCGTACGCACCGATAATTTTCACACCGCTATCTGTAATAATAGGAGAGCCCTTCCATAATATACAAGTAGCCTTACCAGAACCGATATTGCAGATATATCTAAAATAAATGTTGTTAGTATCTGCAAGCTCTGACAGAGACAAGTCAAAAGTA
>JAZSES010000065.1:0-3737 GCA_045531805.1 Candidatus Limenecus sp.
TCTCTGTATCGCCACAAACCATAATACAAACAGGTGCAGTAGCCAATGAAGAAGCATAAGGATGCATATCTTTAATCAATTGAATTTGCGACTTGTCATCAAACACTACAAAATGCCATGGTTGCCTATTATAACCAGATGGAGCAAACATACCAGCTCTCAATATTTCTTGTACTAAATCTGGATTTACTGGTTTATCAAGATAATTTCTAATACTTCTTCTATCATAAATAGTATCCAATGTATTTAAAATATTTTCACACATAATATTCTCCTCTTTACTACGCAAATTATAACATATATTAAACATTCAGTAACACAACTCAAATAAAAAGCTCCGCTAATTGCGGAGCCTCTTAATTAATCATTTCCATTTATTGCATTTATACAATCTTTACAAATAGCAGTCTGACCGTCAATCTTAATCAATCTGCGATACTTCCAACATCTATCGCATTTTTCGCCAATTGCTTTTGTAACATATATTATATAATCATCTTCTTTGTATGTATTCAAAACATCTTCAGGAGCCGCATCAGTCAACACAGCTTGAGATGTAATAAAAATATTACACAAATCAGAAGCATATTTATTCAACAGCTCTGCATCACCGCCTTGAATGTACACAGCTGCCTCTAAAGAACTACCAATTTCTTTATTAGCTCTCAATGGTTCAATAGCTTTTGAAACAATTTCTCTAAGTTTAAGTATCTTAGAAAATTCTTCTTCAAGTTTTTCATTTACCCATTTAGCATTTGTCATTGGCCAATCTGTTAACAAAATACTTTCAATACCATCTTGTTGTTTCTCAGGCATATTTTGCCAAATATCTTCTGCTTGGTGTGGCATCACTGGAGCCAACATTTTTACCAAAGCTTGTGAAATTTCATATAATACAGTCTGACAAGCTCTTCTTGACAGCGATTTTTTACCAGCTGTATATAGTCTATCTTTAACGATATCCAAGTAGAAAGAACTTAAATCTGTAGTTGCAAAGTTCTGTAAATATTGGAAATATTTATAAAACTCGTACGATTCAAATGCTTTTGTTACATTATCAATAAAATTATTCAACTTGTGCAAAGCAAATTTATCAATTGGCTTCAAATCTTTATAGAAAACATAATCAGTAATTGGATCAAAATCATATAAATTTCCTAGTAAAAATCTTGAAGTGTTTCTCATCTTCTTAAAGATTTCCACCATCTGAGAAATAGACGTTTTACCAATTCTAACATCATTTCTATAATCTACTGAAGCAGCCCACAACCTTAACACATCAGCTCCATATAAATTAATAATATCTTGTGGAGCAACAGTGTTTCCTTGAGATTTACTCATTTTTTTACCTTCACCATCAAGAACAAATCCATGAGTAAGTACAGTCAAGTAAGGTGCTCTTCCTGAAGTCGCAACAGCAGTCAACAAAGAAGATTGGAACCAACCTCTGTGCTGATCCGAGCCTTCCAAATACATCTCAACAGGCAAATGCCCCAATTCTTTATGACGTTTTTCAACAACCGCTCTGTGAGTAATCCCAGAATCAAACCAAACGTCCATAATATCTTTTTCTTTTAAGAAACTATTACCACCACATTTAGGACATCTAAATGCTTGTGGCAAAAGATATTTAGCAGGCATTTTTACCCAAACATCAGAAGATTCTTTTTCAACTGTTCTTGCTAATTTATCAATAGTTGCTGGTGTAACAATTTCCTGTCCACAATCTTTACAATAAAAC
The DNA here is from genome assembly GCA_045531805.1 of Candidatus Limenecus sp. Taxonomy (GTDB): domain Bacteria; phylum Cyanobacteriota; class Vampirovibrionia; order Gastranaerophilales; family Gastranaerophilaceae; genus Limenecus. Next base: position 1,742 of record JAZSES010000065.1, read on the forward strand.
ACAGGGATAGGCACACCCCATACTCTTTGACGAGAAATACACCAATCAGAGCGAGTTTCAACCATATTAGAAATGCGTTGTTCCCCAGATGCAGGAATCCACTGCACATTACTAATCTCTCTAAGCGCATTACGTCTAAATCTATCAACTTTAACAAACCATTGAGGTGTAGCTCTATAAATAACAGGATGCTTACATCTCCAACAATGAGGATAACTATGTGTAATTTCTTTTTGAGAAATTAAAGCCATCGCCTTGTTCAACTTGTCTATAACAATTTCATTACCATCTTCATAGTAAACATCTTTCATATCAGGAACTTCTTCAGTCCAACAACCTTTAGAATCCAATGGTGAAAGAACATCTATGTCATACCTTTGACAAGCTTCCCAGTCTTCTAAGCCATGCCCAGGAGCTGTATGAACACAACCAGTACCAGCTTCTAACGTAACATGGTCACCTGTTAAAATAGGGCTGTATCTATCGTACAATGGGTGTTTGGTTTTCATTTTTTCCAAATCTTTACCCGCAATTGTACCAATAACTTTTACATCAATTTCATTTAATTCGGCATCTTTTACAAACGATGAAAGTAAGTCAGTTGCAATTAAATAAACCTCATCAATATATTCAACAAGAGAATACTCAAATTTAGCATTAACACAAATTGCCAAGTTAGAAGGAATTGTCCAAGGAGTTGTTGTCCAAATTACAGCGGACAAAACTTTATTTGTTTCAACACCAGCTTTTTGATAAATAGCCTTCTCATCTTTTTCAACAAACTCAAATTTCACATAAATAGCTTTTGAAGTATGGTCTGCATACTCAACTTCAGCTTCCGCCAATGCAGTTTCACATTGTGGACACCAATAAACAGGTTTCAAACCTTTTTCAATGTAGCCCTTTTCATACATTTCACCGAAAATTCTAATCTGCTCAGCTTCTACTTCTGGAGATATCGTAACGTAAGGATGTTCCCAATCTCCTAAAACACCCAAACGTTTAAAATCATCTTCCTGTCCTTTAAGGTTAGTCATAGCAAATTCACGGCACTTACCTCTAAGTTCACCTTTAGAAACAGCTTCTCTACCGCCTTCTATATTTTTTACGACAGCATTTTCTATTGGCAAGCCGTGACCATCATATCCAGGAACATAAGGTGAATAAAAACCACACTGAGTTTTATACTTTATAATAATATCTTTAAGGATTTTATTCAAAGCGTGTCCAATATGGATTTTGGGAGAACTCAAATAAGGTGGCCCATCGTGCAATACAAACTTATTTTCAATACTTCTTTGCTCGAGACCTTTTTGATAAACCTTTTTCATTTCCCAAAAATCTTGAATTTCTAATTCACGCACAGTCGCATTTGCTCTCATAGCAAGTGTTGTCTGTGGTAAATTTAACGTATCCTTGAATTCAAATTCTTTTTTATCTTCTGACATAATATATCCTCTAACTATAGTTAATTCTTAATAATAATTTTATACGAAAAACGTATAATAGCAAAATTTTAGGGAAATAAAAGAAAAATTTTATCAAATTACATTTTTTAGAGGATATGTTAAACAAGACTCATGTAGTACCTTATTAATATATAATTCTGACCTTACTATGCAAATATCACGGAAATAGGATTATAGAAGACTTGGAGATAAAATTTTAAGAGGTAATTTTGAAAAAGTTTCAGTTTAGATTACAAGTAGTCCTTGATATCAAGGAAAAGTTGCTCGAACAAAAGTTGCTCGAGCTATCCAAGGTGCAAAGAGGATTACAAGAAGCTATAGATAAACAAAAAACTCTTGAAAGCTATCAACTAGAAATAAACCAAGCATTATTAAGAGTTTTTCAAAGCGGAAATGACCTCGACCTTGTTGAAGTACAAAGATACAAAGACTTTATCAACAAACTTATAGTTGATATATCAAACCAAAAAGTTGTAGTACAAAATATTACAAAATTATTGGAAATGAAGAGAAAAGAAGTCAACGAA
>JAZSES010000142.1:0-2783 GCA_045531805.1 Candidatus Limenecus sp.
GAAGCAATCAAAAAATTCCTGCCAGAAGCGAGAGAGTCTCTCACAGAAGCAGTAAAAAATTATGAAGGTATATCAAAAGATGATTTTGATAATATTAAAAGAACTGCAGATCTTGGTTGGGAGAGCAAGCTTAATGTATTAAAAACAAATTCATTAACTAACGCAACTAAGAGAATAGCTCAAGGTAATGCATACAACTTTGGCCTTGAAGAAGAAGCTTATAAACTCATCGCTAAAGAAATGGATAAAAAAATTGATGAATATATAGCAACTCAAAGAGGGTATATTATACCAAGAGATAGACTTAGAAGATTGTTCAAATTTGCAGAGACTCATAAACAACTTGAGGAAAGAATTGCAAAATTTGAAAAAGCTTCAATTATGAACATATCTGAATCAATTACTGCTATAAACTGGGAAAAAGTACCTCAAGGTTATTTTGAGGCAATGAACTTTTCAAAAGCAGAAATTGCACAACTTTCTACATTAAATCCGTCTGTAGCAAGTAAAAAGCTTGCTGCAAAAATGGAACAAATTGTAGCCAATGAAACAGAATACAATAATGTTTTGAAGAAAATGGCAAGACTTGCTCAAAAAGCCATTGAAAAAGAAGAAAAGGCTGTTTTAGAATTAATTGGCACACCTGACAAAACAGGTCTACTTTCAAATCTAAAAGACCTTATGACATATTCAGCGGATAAAGAATTTGATAAAGAAACATTTAATAAGCTATCAACATACTACCAAACAAGAATTTTTGAAGTACAAAAGAAACTAAGAAATACAATTGATTCCTTTGTAAGACCAATTAAAGCTCTTGATACATTCAGACACATAGAAACTAGTGTAATTAAAATTCTTGGTAAAAATGTAGAGGAATATGAAAGTAAAATAAAAGAAAGCTCTTATTACATGTTTGAAAACATGGATTATGAAACTGCAAAAGCTTCTCTAACAAAATTCCTTAAAGATGTTGCTTTAGACAAAAACGATATCAACAATTGGACAACAAAGTTTGAACACAATATGCCAGGTGGAAAACGTGGTCTCAAATATTCACTAGATATGGTGAAAAAAGTAGCCGGTGTTGTAAATGGTGAAATTCACTCAGACACAGCAGAAATTATTGGCGAACAATTTGCTAAGAAATGCAATGTAAACAATACAGTAATCCGTTATCGTTTCCTAAATCTAGAGTACAAACTTGCTAGTTTTATGAAAGAGAGTCACCCTGCCTATGAACTAGTTAAAGAAATTTGTGAAGGTAAATTTGACAAATTGTATATTCTTGAAGAACTTATCAATGAAAGAAAAGCTGAACTTTCACTCAAAGAAATTACTTTACTTAAAAAACTTAGAGATACAGCAAGACAGAAATTAAAATACAATATGAGTGATTCAAAACATATGGATAAAATATATGATGCATTGGATTTTGGCACTTCTAACAAATCAATTTCTGAACTTTCGGGTAAAAATGTGACAGATTTCTTTATTAATGCAGCACAAAATTACCGTTCAAGAAACAAATGGACAAAACTTGCATACGGATTGTTGGCAGGAACAACAGCTCTCACCGCAATCGCAATTGCAAATATTGGTAAAACGAACCGTTTTAACAAAGACAAATATCTATTAAAAGATAAAACTCAAGGAGTAACAAAATAATGATAGTAAGCAATAACAAAATCCATACTTCACAACTGAAGCCAAATTTTAAAGCATCATTGCTTACACAAATGTCACAGAAGTATTCAATGCAGCCAATACAACCTGTGGTTGTTGCGTACAGTCCAGTTTATGCACCAACAACGAATGGAACAAATCAAAAAGTTGGTAGTTTATTAGCTGGAATGCTAAAAAAAACAATGATACAAACAGTTCCTGTGTCCGCTGTCGTTCCTACAAAAGAAATACCAACACTCCAGTCTAATTATAAAAATAATTTGCGTTCTATGTTCCAAAATAATCAAGCGGTTATTTACGCAATGATTCCGAGAATATTTAATGCAAAAGATACAGACGGAAATGGGCTTATCGAAAATGGCGAAGAGCCAGGATATTTTACAAACATGATTGAACGTTTAGATGAGCTAAAAACATATGGTATTAATACATTACATTGGTTACCAATAAATCCACCTGGGTATGCTAGTGCAAAAGGTAGTGCAGGTTCAGTTTATGCACCATTAGATTACTTGATGATAGATCCAAAACTTGATGACCCAAGAAATCCTAAAAATGTATATGAAGAAGCAAAAGATGCAATCAATGAATGTCACAAAAGAAACATCAAGGTTATGATAGATTTGCCAAGTTGCATGTCAGTAGACTTGTATGAAGCAAGACCTGACTTGAGTGCAACTGATGCAGAAAATCATCCAAAAACACCAGAGGGATGGGAAGACATTAGAATGTTTAACCCTTGGAAAAATGAAGATACTCAAGAATTGAATGTTGCTTTACTTGACTATCACAAAAAATTTGTTGATATGTGTATAGATTTAGGAATTGATGGTATAAGAGCGGACGTAGGAAGAGCAAAACCACCTGAATTTTGGGATGAATTAATATCTTATTCTAGATTGAAAGATCCAGAGTTTGCATATTTGGCAGAGTGTTATACATACGAAGATGCATCTCCTATGAAAAATATGCCAGCTGATAGACCAGAAGATGCTCTTGCATCAGGTTTTGATTCGTATTATGGACAATATCATATTTTTAATATATGGAAAGCAAAAGACTTCCATAAATTCATAAAAGATAATTTAAAAATGTCA
>JAZSES010000281.1:0-5745 GCA_045531805.1 Candidatus Limenecus sp.
TCGTTCACATATATTTTATACGACACACAAAAACTTCGTTTTTGCTTTGTCTACCTCTATTCAAAACTTGCCACAGGCAACTTTTGAACAGAGTTCTTCTTATCACGAATTTTTCTCGGACAGCTTAATAATCTTCTCTATATTCTTTAAAGTTTTCTTGAGCTTGTTTATATAAATCCTGGAGCGCATTTTCCAGTTGCAAACGATACATCTCTATATCTTCTTTTGAGCAATCTGATGGTACATAAATAGGTTCACCGTACAAAGCAACAGTCTTTACACTCAAAAATGGAAAACGAAACTCATCCCAAGTATTAAACTTCAACCACCATTTTGATGGAGAATACCAAGTCATAGGGACAATTGGAACTTGTGACAGTTTTGCAATATTTATAACACCATCTTTTACAATACCTTTAGGGCCTCTTGGTCCATCAATTGTAATAGCTGCACATTCACCTTGCTCTAATTTTTCAAGCATAGCTAAAGAAGCGGCAGTACCAGCTCTCTTGTGCGAGCCTCTAATCGTTTTTAAACCAACTCTTTCAACGGCAGAAGCAATAATCTCTCCATCGTTTGACTTTGAGACCATAATGTTCACATGGCCTCTATCTTCGAGAGAATATAACCCACATTGATGAGCGTGCCAAAGTGCGAATATTACAGGCTTACTTTGTGGATAATTTATATTTTTACTATCGTAAAACCAACTTTCAAAAGTATAGAAATTCTTAACCAAGAATGATAAAAGTTTTATTTTTAATTTTTCATTTATTTTTATTTTCATAGCACATTTTATAATACCATAAAACAAGATTTGTTCAAAATTAATGATATATTATTTATTAACACAATACTTTATGATATCATTTGCTTGGGTTTATATATGATAAAGAGGGGCTATATGTTATCGTTCTTTCAAAAGATTAAAAATAAATTTAGTGTAAAAGAAATTACTGAAGATTTTGCATCAGATTTGAATAATACATATAAAAAACTAAAAGAATTTTGTAATTATGATTCAATCTCAGATGAAAAGAAAAAACATTTGGAAGAATTAATCAAAAAAAATGGCTATTTACCATACCCGTTTATAAAAGTTTTGGATGAGCTTTCTCCTGCTGAAACATTACTTGGGTTAGAAATAAAATGGAAAAATAATGGTGTAATGAATGAAGACGGTGAATTTATTTTCACAAAAGAAAATATTTCTCCAGCACAAAGAGCAGGCTACACAAATGGCGAATGGCTAACCAGAGAACAACACAACATAAAGCTAATAAACCTTGCTGGTCTTGGCAATGGCAATAATACACAAGAAACAGGCAAGCTTATTGATTGGCTAAAACAACTTCTAATCTTGCCAGCAGGTAATGATGAAGCAAACATTTTGGGCACAACAATATACCTTATCCCATTTCACCCTAGAGAATTTGGTTGCGCGTATCTTCCAACCAGTAGCGAAGTAAGTCCATACTTAGAAGATAAAAAAATCACTGAAAAATTAAACCTTAATACAAAAGAACAAGTACAGTTGTTTATAAAACTAGCACAATTGGCTGGACACTGCGTAATATACGATGTACTTCCGCAAACTGGTCGTTTTTCTAAAATGGTTTTGGCAAATCCTTGCATTGCGAGATGGTTTGATGTATCAGAATTGATTACAAAATACGAAAATGAAGCAGATTTAGCAGCAAAAATATTAAAAGAACAAGCCGAATTTGAAAAAGAAGACATCGACATTGTAAGAGATATTTACAAAAAAAATCTTAAAAGTGGTTCTCATTCATTATCTGAACATTACCAACACATTTACAACAAATTTGAAGAAATCATTTCACCAAAGAAAAAAGAATACTCTGATGAAATGATGAAGAAAGAAAATCAAACACAAATTCATGCAAGAGTAAAAACACTTATTTCTTGCCTGAATGGAACAAATCCGGAATTAAAAAATTCAGAAGATGACATAAAAAAACAAGGTGATTCAATAAAACAACTAATCATTGCAAATTTGTGGCCCGCTCCTGGAGGAGCTTGGTGCTCTTCTGGCACACCAGTATTTGATAGAATGTCTGAAACAGGTGATTATCCAACATTCAAACATTTTGATTACAATGGCAACGATGTTTCAGAATATGCAAATCTTGACTGTCAAACACCCTTCTATTTCGTGTATCTGGAATCAGGAGAAGACAATGAATTTGTAATTAATGCATATATTGAACATCTTAAAAATCTGCAAAGAGACTACAACTTTGATGGTTTTAGAGTTGACCACATTGACCATATAGTTGACGATGTGTCAGAACAAGACAAAAAGCCAATTAGTTATAGAGCGCCTAGAAAAGTTCTTGGAAAAGCAAACAAAGCCATCAAGGAAATTATACCTTACTTTGCAACGCTAGCTGAATACATGTTATGGGATAACTACTTAAAAGAATACCACGCTGATATGTCATTTGATGTTCTTTGGGGAAATGATATTATCTCTCAATATCAAAAAAATCCGCAAGAAATTATTTATAATAACCAAGCTCTTGAGCAATACAATTCAAATACAGCAGAAAAAACAAATCTTTCTATATTAAAAAGCTATAATAACCAAGATGGTGAATTTAGAGCCATAGACCAGTACCCTGGGCAGCTTGGTGAAGATGGTGCACTATTTAAGTGGTTCAAATACAAATTTTTACCTGGAGGGAAAAATGCACAACGCCCTGTAATGTTTATAGACGGTGATGAATCATTCACAAAAACAGGTATTGAAAAAGTTATCGGTGCTGAAATCTCTATGCAAAGAGAAAAGAACTATGAATTTTTTAACAAGTTTAATGCAATAAATAAATTTGCTCTCGAAAATGTTTTCACAAGAGAAGGCGAAGCCCAGATTGTAAGACAAGATGATGATGGATTTGTTAGCTGGATAATATCTAAATCCCCGTTAAAAGAAGCATTGCTTATTGTTGCTAACTATCAAGCTCCAACAGAAAAAGTTACAGAGTTTTCAAATACATATACTAAAGATGGTACATCTGTATACAACAAAACTGTTGAATTACCATGTGACTATTCAATAATTGCAGAATACATATACAAAGATGGAAAAATTGGAGAAGGTAAATTTGAAGAAGTTAACTTTGAAAAACAAGAAACTTCTCTGCAATTTGGAGAACTAAAACCATCAGAATTTAAAATTTATAAAATAAAAAAATAAATTTCTAAATACAACAAAATAGCATATAAGCATTTTGATACAGTAAGAGATAAGTATTAACATTTGTTAAGCTAATTAAAATCATGGAAATCATGTCATAGCTTGAATAATCATGATTGTAAAAATAATGTTACCTTTTACACTTAATAAAAGTATTCACAAACAAGCTTTTCAATGGTTTAATATTCATAACAAGCACACAGCTTATAAACAATTAAAATATATTGGGAGGAGATTTGGGATTTACCGAATCAGAAAAAATAAGACCGAAATAGTCGGTCTTTTTTTTTGTTTAAATTATAGAAAATTGTTCTTTTAGATTAAGTATTAAAGAAACAGAATCATCAATATTTTGTTCATCTATGCTACCCAATTTTACCATTTTTTCAATTTCATCTATTAACGCCAAGGTTTGTTCATCAGAAGCTCTAAAGATAAACATATTAACACCAGCATTTATTCCACGCACACAAGCATCCAACGCAGAAAAACCTTTTATTCCACCCATTACCATATCATCAGAAATAACAAGACCGTTAAATCCCAGTTTATTTCTCAAATATCCTTTTATAACATTTTGAGAAATAGATGCAGGCAATTTTTCATCATCAAAAGTTGTATAGTGTACATGTGCCACCATAATTGCAGGCAAAATATTTATCAAAGCTTTAAAGGGTTTTATGTGAATATTCTCTAGTGTAGACAAGGATAAGTCCAACATCGGCATTGCTAAATGTGAATCAACAGATGTTTCTCCATGTCCAGGGAAATGTTTAGCAACAGGAATAATATTTTTTGAAACAAACGAATTTACAACAACCCGACCATTTGCAATTACCTCATCAGGAAATAAAGAATACGCACGTTCTGCAATAATTGGATTATCAGGATTTGTATCTACATCAAGAACTGGAGAAAAATTCATATTTATCCCATAAGAAACCAATTCATTAGCAATACAATTAGCTTGTTTCGCAACAAACTCAATACCTTTGTTTGCAGAGACTTTAGCCGAAAGATATTTCTTTCCCTTGTGTATATTTTCCGTACGTTCAACTCGGCCTCCCTCTTGGTCTACACTTAAAAAGGGTTTAATCAACGATAAATCATTAATTTCGGTAGTAACCCGTTTTATCTGTTCAATAGAAATAATATTTTTTGTAAAAAATATAACCCCACCCAAACCATTTTTCAAAACATCAACAAATCCATTGTTTGAAGCTAAAAAAATATCATCACTATCAAATCCTAGTATAAACATCTGGCTAATTTTTTGTCTAAGAGTTAAATTTTTCACAAAAAACCTCCTTTAATCATCACAATTATACCAACGATAATAAAATCCTAAACCATATGGTCAATGCAGAAAATATAAACTTATTATAAGATAGCATCAGGGGAGTATATTCAAAAATGAAAAAGACTTTAATTTTAATAATGTTGGGTATGATAGTTTTTGCAATGGGAACAAATGATTCGTTTGCTGCAAAAAAAGCGAAATCTGCAGGCGGTGTTTCTCAAGAAGAAATGACTAACATGTCAGATACTATTGACCGTTTAACAAAAAAAGTCTACTCAAATTCACTTTTTGCACCACAAGACAATTCTGCAATGATTGAAATAAAAATCAAGCTAGACAACCAAATGCTGATTGCACCTGATGCAAGTCTTGCTCCACTTTATTATAAAGCTGCCATTTTATATAAAGCTCGTGAATACAAAAAAGAATCAATTGATTGTTTTCAAACAATACTAGAAAACTTCCCTGATACAGCTCTAGCGCCAAGAGCAAGACAAGAATTGAAAGCAATGGGTATCGAAGTCGTTGAACCACAAAAAACAGAAGACGGAGAAACTACTGGACAAGCTGCATCAATAGAAAATAATATTACAGAAACAACAAACGAAACATATAACGAAACAGAAACAACAGATATAATTTCAATAGCTGATGAAATAGAGTCTATTAAACCACAATTAGTACAATAGTTCTTCAAATTTTAATATCACAGAATACCAACTACTTTTATATCATCTTTAACAATTACACAATATAAAAAAATTAGTAAAATACCTCTTAGATAGGAGGGAATCATGTCGATTGTTGATAAATCAAAAGAAAATCTTGAAATGTGTAACTGTTTAAAATGTCCATCATACACAACATCTTGCAAAATCAAAGAAATGCCTCACAATATGATGGATATGCTTAAAGGTATCGAAAATACCGATGGATTAGAAAACCTTTTTTGTGCATATACAAAAAGTCGTTGTATAGATGAAGATAAAGGTTGTTTGTGTAACGTATGTAGAGTCCACGACAAATATGATTTAGAAGATGGTCATTATTGCATAGTTGAAGGTGGATTTTAATCTAGTGTCGAAATTGCTGCCGGCTCAACGCAGCCAGCAATTACTCACCTTTGACTTCTTTTGCCGAAATCTTTGATTTCGTGCAAAATGTCTTCACTATGTGAACAAAACGCCACTCAGCTCTGCAGACAGGTTCACTCATTTCGTCTGCG
>JAZSES010000311.1:0-7098 GCA_045531805.1 Candidatus Limenecus sp.
ATAAATGACAAAATTAAAGAAAATAAAAACAATCGTTTCGGCAAAAATTCTAGTGAAAAACTTAGAGAAAATATTAGTGATACTGAACAAACTATTAAAGATATTGAACAAAAAATCAAATCAAAATCAATAAGCAAAGAAGAAAAAGCAACTCTTGAAAAAGAGTTGCTAATCCATAAAAGTTTAAAAAGAATCTATGAATTATTTGTTTAATTAAGCAATTCTACCTTTAAAATTCTGCTCTAGCTGTTTTTCAATTTCAGACTGCACATGAAACTCTTTGTTACCATTTTGTTGTTTTTCTCTGTACTTCATCATTGAGTAAGGAACAATAACACCCAAGAATAAACAAGTTAGTCCCATATTAGCTGCAACAGAACCAATCTTCATATTTCTACAAGATTTTAAGAATTTATTTAATGCCTCTTCGCCTTTTGGAGCTTTGTCAGCTAATTTTTTCAAGTAATTAGCAATATCTTCAAATTCAGAAGGATTAATATATTTTTGTGGGTCAATTATATGCGTATTAACAGCCTTACCAGTCAATTTATCCCACCAATTTCCATTGATAATTGTTTTAATCACTCCTGAATGTTTTGCAGCCTTAACAACAGTATTGTCAGCATTTTTAACATCATAAATAAAATTATACAATTTTGATTTGTCAGCCATTAACTCTTTAACGATTTTAACATCATCTATAACTTTGCCAGAACTAATTGCTTCTTTAAGATATTTTGAATCCAAAACTTCTGCATGTAAATCAATTGGCTTATTAAAGAAATGTTCACTGACTTTTTCAATAGATTTTTGTACGTACTTACCAGCAACATACAGGAAGAATAACAAGCTACCTTCTTTTATCGCAGTTTCAGCAAATTCAGTTTTTGTTCTTGAATTTGCAAGTCTTTCGCCAGTAATTCCAACATCAACTAATAATAAGTTTTGTACTGGGTCAAACATAAAACCACTCAATTTAGAAGCCAAACCTTTAAATGATACATTTTTATCTGCCTTAGGTGCAGCTGTATTAACTCTTGCAAAAGCTTTAAAAGCTGGGCTTTTTGCAACATTGTTATTATAAAAATGTTGCTCAGATTTTTTAGCCCAAAATTCTTTTTCTATTTGTTTTTTAGTGTAATTTTGTTTAACTTTAACTAAAGTAAAAAATGATGCCAATGTCAAAGCTGTTGCAGCAGCAAATTTACCAAGGAAAAGGTTTTGAGTTAGCTTTGACTTAGTAGCTGCAGTGGATAAAGTTTCAGAAATATTTTTGTCAGACAAAGTTTTAGCAAATTTTTGAGCAACTGCATATTGTTCTTTATCTTTGAGTAATCTTACATCTATATTTGGATTAATTTTTGCTAGCTTGTAAACACTTTTATCTATGACCCACTTAAAGCCAGGAAGCCCGCCCATCCAAATAGCTTGAGTTCCAAATTCATCTATAAATCTATCTTTTGCTTCTATTTTACCGCCAGCATCATAAGAAAAAGCTGTCATGCCAGCGCTGTTGACTACGTCTTTTGTAAATAACGGTAATAATGATGAGTGATCGCCAAATGTTGAAGTAACTTTATTAATTAACATCTAAATTTCCTTTATACACAGGGGTTTGTGTATTATAGACCCCATACCAAGTTCATAACTAATACAATTTTTGATTTCCTTGATTGTGTATATCGTCGGTTATTAAACATTGAATTTTCTCCTAGTTCGCTAATTTTGTAAGTTTTCTGAAAGATAATTTGTGCTATTTTTCAGTATATTTTTTATATTTTGTAACAATATATTCTTTTTGCGACAAAAAAGCCTTCCGAATTTATCAGAAGACTTCACAAATTCTTACCTTATGCTCATGCAGAAATGTCTGCAATCTTTTCAATAAAAATGCAAAGCCTTCTAGTTAGTATAAAATTGTCGTTTTTGGTACTTTCTAATTCTCATATTTGTTTCCAAAGAAAATATTGTCTAACGTACACTATATGTTTACACAAAAACATTTCTTTGTCTAGTGTTTTATTACAAGAATAGAAGAAATATTTTTGTGTATCTAATTATTGTTTTTACAAAAATTTATAAATCCAGTGTTGACAGTAGTTTATGTACTTGTTACACTCAGAGATACAAATGTTAGATAGGTAAGCTGTCTTAAAATATCACGAGCGTGATTACAGCTCCTCAAATGAAAGGAAGAAAAATGTACGCAATAGTTGAAACAGGCGGAAAACAGTACAAACTCGAAGAAGGTCGTTATGTTGATATTGAACTTATCGACGGTGAAGAAAACGACAAAGTTGTTTTTGACAAAGTTGTTATGCTAGTAAATGGTGCTAAATCAAAAGTTGGTGCTCCATATGTAGAAAAAGCTTCTGTTGAAGGCAAAATTGTTAAACACGATAAAGATAAAAAAGTAATTGTTTTTAAACAAAGAGCTAAAAAAGGCTACAGAAAGAAACAAGGTCACAGACAATTCTTCACAAGAGTTATGGTTACAAAGATCAGAACAACTGCTCAAAAAGCTAAAGCTGAAGAAACAACAGCAGAAGAAGTATAAACTTCGAACTAGTAAAAGATAATTACAAGGAGATATAAAAATGGCACATAAGAAGGGTGTAGGCTCATCCAAAAACGGTCGTGATAGCGAAAGTAAGCGATTAGGCGTCAAAAAATTTGGTGGAGAAAAAGTTCTTGCTGGTAATATCATTGTTCGTCAAAGAGGTACAAAATTCCACCCAGGCAACAATGTAGGAATTGGCAAAGACGATACTTTATTCGCACTTATTGACGGCCAAGTTAAATTTGAAACTCATAGACGTGACAGAAAACAAGTTAGTGTCTACGCAGTTTAATAAAAATCTTAATATAAAAACAGGTTCGAGAGAACCTGTTTTTTTTGTGTGAAATTGCTGGCAAAATTATTAAAATATGCTAGAATAATCGAACACGGTGTTACGTTAGTAAGGAGAAAAACAGAATGGCACACGAATTCAAAGTTTACACAGACAAAGATATCGACAAGAATAATATTTTAAATAAAAAAGTCGCTGTCATTGGTTATGGCTCTCAAGGATATGGACAATCAACAAACCTTAAAGATAGTGGCGTAGATGTTGTTATAGGGGCTCGTATCGGTGGTGCATCAGCAAAAAAAGCTGAAGCAGAAGGTTTAAAAGTAATGAGCATTGAAGATGCTGTAAAATGGGCAGATTTAATTCAAATACTTATTCCAGACGAAGTACAAGCAAAAGTATATGAAGAACAAATTAAACCACATCTAAAAGCTGGTCAGTACCTGATGTTTGCACACGGGTTCAATATCCACTTTAAAAAAATCGTTCCACCCGCAGATGTAAATGTACTTATGGTTGCGCCAAAAGGCCCTGGCCATACAGTTAGAAGTGAATATGTGGCTGGTAAGGGCGTTCCTTGTCTTATTGCTATTTATCAAGATGCAACTGGTGACTCAAAAGAAGTTGCATTAGCATATGCATCAGCAATCGGTGGAGGTAGAGCTGGTGTTTATGAAACAACATTTAAAGAAGAGACTGAAACCGATTTATTTGGAGAACAAGCTGTTCTATGTGGTGGACTATCTGCATTATTAAAAGCTGGTTTTGAGACATTAGTTGAAGCTGGCTATTCACCATACATGGCTTATTTTGAATGTTTACACGAAATGAAGCTAATTGTAGACTTAGTAAACCAAGGCGGTATTTCTGACATGAGATATTCAATTTCTAATACTGCAGAATGGGGTGATATGATAATTGGTCCTAGAATTATCACTCCTACAGTAAAAGCTGAAATGAAAAAAGTTTTAACAGAAATCCAAGATGGCACATTTGCAAAAGAATGGTTAGAAGAATACAATTCAGGAATGAAAAAATTCAAAGAACTTGAAAAGCAAGGCGAAGAGCACCAAATTGAAGTTATCGGTAAAGAGCTACGCTCAAAATTTGCTTGGAAGGATAATAATAAGATTATCAACAGAGATAAAAACTAATCTTGTAATATTGATACAAAAAGCTCGTAAGTCACTTACGAGCTTTTTCTTATGTATATTGACTTTTCATTAGTTATACTTAAACAGAATTAGTAGGTAGAACATGCAATGTAACAAATTATTAACATTTTAATTAAAAAGCCTAAAGTTTTTATATTAAAATGCCGATAAATAAAATGGATATGCAAAGTAATAAAGCCCAAAAGGAGTATTAGCAATGGGAATGGCAGCATCACAAGCCAGATATTTAAGTCTAACAGCAAGAAAGACCAATACAGAATACGAAGGTCAACAAATTAACCAACAAAGAACTGCTCTTGCAAACCAAAGTGCTGGCTTATTTAACCAAATGTTAGCTCTAGAAGTTCCAACACCTCCTTTGGCTACAGATTTTTCAAAAACAGTTTATACATACGTTGATACTTCTAATTCAGAAAATATCACACTAGATAGCATATATAAAAATCCAAGTGTAGCCGGAAATACACAAGATACATATACAATTTCTGGCTCAACAAAAAAAGCTTCAGTTATTTCTAATGTTGGTAACATTCTTCCAACTGGAGATGGTACAAATAGATACAATATCTCTTTGAAAGAAGATAATAAAACTTACCAAATTAGTGTTAATGGTGGCACAGCAATGACTCTTACTGGCCCTAAAAAATTCGACGCACTAACTCAATATTTTGCAGAATCAGAAAAAGCTGGTGGAAACACTGATGAAAGCACTTATCCAAAAGAAGGTGACTACTACTTCAAATATACAAATCCTAACACGAATGTAGAGTATTACATTCCAGCAACAGGTGCAGACATGACAGTTGAGCAATTAATTGCACAAGGTAACACAAACAATGGACTTAAAACTTATTCTGCTGAAAGCTACACAAAAGATGAGTTCTTCCATATTGACGACGCAATAATGACGGTGGCTTCTGATGGAACAGGAAGATATGAATCAATTTCATTCTATCCAGATGATCAATATGTAAATGGCGATAGAGAAAGCGGTGAGTTAATTGAAGGTGCAAAACGTATTACTTGTAAATTAACTCAACAAACAATCCAAGATGAAGCCGCATTTGAAGCAGCTATGGAAACTTATACAGCTAAAAAAGCAATTTATGAAAAAACAGTTGCAGATATTGATGCGAAAACAACTATCATCCAACAACAAGATAAGACTTTAGAATTGCACCTTGACCAGTTAGACACAGAACAACAAGCAATTCAAACAGAAATGGACGCAGTTAAAAAGGTAATTGATAAAAACATCGACGAAACATTTAAAACATTTGCATAATACTCCGATTTTAGCCGGTTTGTAGGCTAGTTAAGTGTCCAGACCGGCTTTATTTTAAAAGAAGAGTATCCTCTAAAAATATGATTTTAAGAGAAACAGGCTTTAAAAGATTGGCCAAAACCCTTTATAATAAAGGAAACAAATCTTAATATAGTTTGGATAATATTGACAAAATAAAAAAAATCATTAAAAACACGATAGGTTAGATTATTATAAGAAGGAGCATATAATATGGGTATGGCAGCATCTCAGGCAAGATATTTGGGTCTTACCGCAAGAAAGATAAATGTTGAATACGAAGGACAACAAGTAAACCAACACAGAACTGCTCTTGCTAATGAGAGTGCGGGTCTTTTCAATAGATTGCTAACTATGGATGTACCAACTGCGCCAGCACAATCTGAGTATTACACAGACAGTTATACATATAATGATCCAACCAGCGCAGATGGAAAAACAAAATTAACTTCTATTACTGAAAATGCAAACTCTGACCCTAAAACATACACAGTTGTTACATCTTCACAAGAAACTATAGCTCAATACAACGCATTAACACAACAAAGAGTATCTGTTAACGGCACGACTGGTAGCTACAAAATCCAAATGAGCAACGGTAACCAATTTACATTATCAGCTGCTATAAATGGTATATCAGAAGAAGAAGCTGAAGAATTCAACAAAGCTGGCAATGTGACATACAATGAAGCATCAGATACTTACTACAAGTTCACAAACACAAATGCTAATGTAACTTATTACATTAACGCAACAAAAACAGGCTTTGATCCAACAATTACAACAACACAAGATGTTGACTTGTTCAGCGTTATGCCAACAAATGTAGAAGTATCCAAAACAATTAACAATGCCATAATGGGTACATCATCATCAGGTCTATTTAATTCAATTTCTTGGACTGATGAATCTGGCGCAACATATACATATAACGTCACACAGACTCAAGAATACGATGAGCAAGGTTATACAGATGCAATGAATCAGTATAATTATGACAAACAAGCATACGACAAAGAAGTTGCTGATATTAACGCAAAAACAAAAAAACTTCAAGAAACAGATAGAACATTAGAATTGCGTTTAAAACAACTTGATACAGAGCAACAAGCTCTACAAACTGAAATGGAATCTGTTAAAAAAGTTATTGATAAGAGCGTTGATACAGTATTCAAAACATTTCAATAATTAAAAGATAAAAGTTAGGTAAGTGAGGACGAAATGTCTTATAAAAACGATAGTTACTTGGTAATTGCAAACAAATTTGGTAAAGCTAGCTCAGACGCAAAAGCGCAATTGTTTGAAACATATGATAGATTAAGAGATATTACAGTTAGTGGTTCAGCTCTTGATGGTTCTGGCTTTGGCACAGCGGGTAGTTTTTTGTGGCAAATAGCTAGAATGATTTCCCCAAGCGCATTCATGCCTGTAATGGGTGGAAATACAACAATGAACATCCCTGGAACTTCATATTGGTCACCAATTAGCGGCGGTAACTCTATTTTAGATAGTGGTTCATCAGCATTTGGTATTACGGGTTTAGGCAATTATCCAGGTTTTCCTAGTGGAGCTGCACCAATAGCTTGGGGATTTGGAATGGATACAAGCTATGCAGACGGAACAATTACTGGCGGTGCATCTGGCCTATATAGTACGAGCAGTATTGGTGGTTCAGTAGGTCTTAACGCAGCTGCTTATGGTGCTGGTGTTGCAACTGGGTTTGGTGTTCCTGGCACAAGTTGGTTATTACCAACAGCTGGTGTTGTAT